>DATLLF010000297.1:0-20875 GCA_035537955.1 Vicinamibacterales bacterium
CTATGCGGAGATGGGTGTATCGGGCATCAGCCGCGATACCAAGTGGCGCGCGCGTGACCGTCATTCGAACACCGCACCCTCAGCGCCAGTCTCCGCAACCCCGGCGTCAGCTTCCGCACCCTCAGCATCGACTCCCGCACCCTCAGCGTCAGCTCCAAGAGCGTGGACGCTTCAAGCGATCCGCGAAGACATCGGCGATTGCACGCGCTGCAAGCTCGCGACGCTCGGCCGCAAGCAGATCGTGTTCGGCGTCGGCAATCCGAATGCCGACCTCATGTTCGTCGGGGAAGGGCCCGGCGCCGACGAAGACATCCAGGGGATCCCGTTCGTCGGGCGCGCGGGGCAGTTGCTCACGAAGATGATCGAGGCGATGGGCTTCGCGCGCGAGGACGTCTACATCGCGAACGTCGTCAAATGCCGGCCGCCGGAGAATCGCAACCCCGAACCGGACGAGATCGAGAGCTGCGAGCCATTTCTGTTCCGGCAGATCGACAGCATCAAGCCCACCGTGATCGTAGCCCTCGGCGCGTTCGCAGCGAGAACGCTGCTGCGCACGCAGGATCCGATCTCGCGTCTGCGAGGGCGCCTGTTCGATTATCACGGCGCCAAGCTGATCCCGACCTTCCATCCATCGTTTCTGCTCCGCAGCCCCGGGCAGAAGAAGTACGCGTGGGAAGACCTGAAGAAAGCGCTGGCGGTGATGGGTCGACAGGCACCAGCGTCGGACCCGACCAAGTCGCCCGCAAGCTGAAATTGCGATTCGTCTCCGTTGCGGTGCCGGTCCCCGCGATCGACGCGCTGACCTATCGCCTCCCCGACACCCTGCCCGAACCGGTGGTCGGCGCGCGCGTCCTCGTGCCGCTCGGCACGCGCGTCCTTACGGGCGTGGTTATCGACACGCCCGATTCTGCGGGATCCCTGTCCGAATCAGCGGAAGGCGTGAAGCATGTCATCGACATCCTCGATCACGACGCATTCCTGCCAGCGGACGTGGTGCGACTGCTGCGCTGGGTAGCCGAATACTATGCGTGCGGGGTGGGGGAAGCGCTCTCGTCGGCGATGCCGCCGCGCGCCTGGATCGAGAGCGAACGGCATGCGCGGATCACGGCGGAGGGTCTGAGGAGGGCGGCTGCGGAGAAGGCAGTGCGCGGGGAGATCCTCGCCAAGCTGTCGGTCGACAGGCCGCTTCGCGTCGATAGCCTGGCGACGCGCAGCGGCGTCTACAGCGCCCTGGCGACGCTCGAGCGCGACAGGCTGATCGAGATCACGCGGCCGCTCAAGGGGTCAGCCTCGGCGTTTCGAACGGTCCGCGTCGCAACGCTCACGGCGCAGGGTTACGAGTTCGTGCGGTCCGCCGAGGGCCGGCTGACGCCGGCCCCTACGAGTACGAACGTAGAGGCCGGCTTCAGCCGACCCGCACTTGGATCCAAACAACAACTCGCGCTCGACACGCTGCGCGACGCGCCCGATGGCATCCCTACGGCGATGCTCGCCGCTGAAGGCATCAGCCCGGCGTCACTCAAACGCCTTGTGGCGCTCGGGCTCATCGCCATTCACCGCCGGCGGGTGGACCGCGATCCCTTCGCAGGAGGCGCCGCGCTGACGTCGGCGACGCGCGAGCCGGTTACGCTCACTGGCGAGCAGAATGAGGCGTTCGAGCAATTACGGGCGTGGACCGCGTCCGCGGCGTTCCATTGTGTGCTTCTCCACGGGGTGACGGGCAGTGGCAAGACGGAGCTGTATCTGCGGCTTGCCGACGAAATCCGGAGCCGCGGACGCGGCGTGCTCCTGCTCGTGCCGGAGATCGCCCTCACACCCGCGGTCGCGGCAATCTTTCGCGCGGCCTTCGGTGAGCGCGTGGCAATCCAGCACAGCGGTCTCT
Organism: Vicinamibacterales bacterium; assembly: GCA_035537955.1. Classification (GTDB taxonomy): domain Bacteria; phylum Acidobacteriota; class Vicinamibacteria; order Vicinamibacterales; family 2-12-FULL-66-21; genus JACDCA01. The sequence goes on from DATLLF010000297.1 coordinate 1,883, forward strand.
CCGACGGCGAGCGCCACGATCAGTGGCGGCGGATCCGCGGCGGCCTCGTGGACGTCGTCGTCGGCACCAGATCCGCCGTGTTTGCGCCGCTGAAAAACCTCGGCCTCGTCATCGTCGACGAGGAGCACGACGGCTCGTACAAACAGGAAGAGGCGCCTCGTTACAACGGACGCGATGTCGCCGTCGTTCGCGCGCAGCAGTCGGGCGCGCTCGCCATTCTCGGATCGGCGACGCCCTCGATGGAGAGCTTTCACAACGCCCAGAACGGCCGCTACAAGCGCGTTTCGCTGCAGCGGCGTGTCATGGACCGTCCCCTGGCGGACGTGCGAATCGTCGACATGCGCGAAGAGTACGCCGCAAGCGGTCCCGACGTGATCCTCAGCGCAGCGCTCGTCGGCGCGCTGCGCGAAACACTGGCACGCCGTGAGCAGGCCATCGTCCTGTTGAACCGGCGCGGCTACGCGACCGTCGTTTTCTGCCGCCAGTGTGCCCATACGCTCGAGTGTCCGAACTGCAGCGTGTCACTCACCGTGCACAAAGCCATTCGCCGCGCGCGCTGCCACTACTGCAACTATTCAACAGGCATTCCGAGCACGTGCGCCGCGTGCGGCGGCGCCTTTCTCGAACAGGTCGGGTTCGGCACCGAGCGGGTGGAAGGTGAGATCACGACGCTCTTGCCCGAGGCGCGGGTCGCACGCGTGGACCGCGACACGATCCGCAGGCGCGGTGCGATCGGTGGGCTGCTCTCACGGTTTGCCGCGGGCGAGCTCGACGTGCTCGTCGGCACGCAGATGATCGCGAAGGGGCATGATTTCCCCCGCGTGACCCTCGTCGGCGTCATCTCGGCGGACGTCGGCCTCGGCATGGCGGACTTCCGCGCCGGCGAACGGACCTTTCAGCTGCTCACACAGGTGGCCGGACGCGCCGGCCGCGGCGAACTGCGCGGCGAAGCGGTCGTCCAGACGCTCTATCCGAATCATTACAGCATCCGGCACGCGTGCAGCCAGAACTACGCGGCATTCTTCGGCGACGAGATCGAGTTCCGCCGGCGCATGAACTATCCGCCGGTGATCGCGTTGATCAACGTGATCGTCAAGGCACGCACCCGGGAGGGCGCGATGACCGACGCGGCGGATCTGGCCCGCGCGCTGCGATGGGGAGGAGAGCCCTATCGCGTGCTCGGCCCTGCGCCCGCGCCGCTCAGCCGGTTGAAGGGGGAACACCGCGCGCAGTTCTTCATGAAAGGAACCCACCGTGCGTCGATGAGGAAAGCGCTGGCGGCAGTGCTCGAATCGCGTCCGGAAGTTCGGCGACGCACGATCGTAGACGTCGATCCGCTATCGGTGATGTGAGCTGCGAACCTACTTCACCAGCTCGTCGATGGGAACCGGCGTGAAACAGAGAATAAACATGATGAGGGCGAACAGGGCAACCAGCCGGCGACTGCGCGCGAGCGGCTCGTGCTCGTAGATCACTCGCGGATGCCGGGGCCCGAGCAGGAAGAGCATGAGCAGCATCATCCCCGTCATGAATATCCAGCTCGTGGAGTTGTAGGTCATCGCGATGGCGGTCCCCACGGTCGCCAGCGAGATCGGGGTCGCCCAGCGATCGAGCGTCGCATACGTGATGTGCCCGCCGTCCAACTGCCCGAACGGCAGCAGGTTGAGGGCGGTGGCGAGCATTCCAAACCAGGCCGCGAATACCATCGGGTGAATGTTGACGGTCTGCGAGGCCGGAATGAAACCGAATTCAACCCACGCGGCGAGCTTGAACAGCAGCGGCTCACCCATGTAGAACACGCCGTGACCCGTTGGCATGGGCACAACGCGCGACATCGCCATCCCGAGGAACAGCGCGGGAACGAGTACGACGAAGCCGGCGATGGGCCCGGCAACGCCGATGTCGAACAGCACGGTGCGCGTGGGAAATGGCTCGCGGATCCGGATCACCGCCCCCAGGGTCCCGGTCAGCGTGATCGGGAACGGAATGAAATAGGGAAGGCTCGCGTCGACGTTGTACCGGCGGCAGAAATAGTAATGGCCGAACTCGTGGGCCCCGAGGATTGCGAGCAGCGTCAGGCTGTACCAGAGGCCGTCGATCAGTGCGCCCCAGGTGAGTATCGCCGGCCGTCGGCCGAACTCCGAGACAAACGACAGATAATGGAACGCTCCGACGCCCGTCGTGAAAACGAGCGTGAGTACGAACAGCGTGACGTGCAGCCACACGCGATCGCGGAACTTACGAGGGGGGCGCTGAACGTAGTAAGTGTCGGTCGGAAGAGGAGACGTCGTGAACCGGCGCTCCACCTCGTCGGGCGGATACGGCAATTATCCTCCGATGTTCTGGAGATCTTTGCCGGGCTTGAATCGGATCGTTCGGCCTGGAGGGATCCGGACTTCCTTCCCCGTACGCGGGTTGCGGCCTATGCCGCGCTTGCGAGGCTTGACCTGAAACACGCCGAACCCGCGGAGTTCGATCCGCTCGCCGCGCTGCATCGAGAGCCGCATCGCGTCGAAGACCGCGTCAACGGCCACCTCGGCCTTGACCTTCGTAATGTCCGCGATCTTCGACACCTCGTTGACGATGTCAACTTTGATCATTTGGCTTAGCGACTCCTGGGGAGTTGTAACTATCATAAATAGCAGCACTTACGCTGTCAAGCATCGTGCTAAATAGGACTCCTGCATGCCTCTGAGACGTCCCCTGCACCTGCCTACGGTCGTGCTGGTGGGCCGTCCCAACGTGGGGAAGTCGACCCTTTTCAACCGCATTACGCGGACCCGCAGGTCCATCGTCACGCCGATCGCGGGGACCACCCGCGACGTGATCGCGGAGCCCGCGGTCTGGTTGGAAGCGCCCTTTCGGCTTGTGGATACTGGCGGGATGTTCGGCGCGAGCACCGATCCGCTCCACGAACTCGTGCTCCTGCAGGGACGAAGAGCGGTCGAGGGTGCCGACGTCGTCGTGTTCGTCGTCGACGGACGCGAGGGGCTCGTGTCCGCCGATCAGGAGATCGCCGCGCACTTGCGGACGTCGAAGGCACCCGTCCTCGTGGCGGTCAACAAGACCGACGACAAGCAGGCGCGTGGACGAGTCCTCGAATTTCACGAACTGGGCTTCGAGCCGGTCGTCGAAATCGCGGCCGAACACGGCCACGGTGTCGGCGATCTCCTCGACGAGGTCGTGCGCTGTCTGCCATCGAGCGCCGGGCGCGAGGAAGACACCTCGGAAGAGACAGCGATCGCCATCGTCGGACGTCCGAACGTGGGCAAGTCCTCGCTGCTCAACCGCCTCCTGAAAGACGAACGATCGATCGTCAGCGAGATGCCCGGCACGACGCGAGACACGGTCGACGCGACGCTCAAATGGCACAGGCGGACGTTCCGCATCGTGGATACCGCAGGGATCCGTCGGCCTGGGCGCGTGGCCAGGAGCGGCCAGCTCGAGTCGCTCAGCGTGATCCTCGCGCGACGCGCTATTCAACAGGCTGATGTGGCGGTGCTCCTGATCGACGCGTCCATCGGTCCTGCCGATCAGGACGGTGCGATCGCCGGAGAGGCGGAGGCCGCCGGATGCGGCATCGTCATCGCTGCCAATAAATGGGATCTGATGAAGAGCAGGGGACCCGACTTCTACAAGAAATTCGATGACGAGCTGCGGCGGCAGTTGAAGTTTCTCGAGTATGCGCCGATCCTGCACATTTCGGCGACTACCGGCGAGCGCGCCGTAAAAGTCCTGGAGATGGTGGATCGTGTGGCGGCCGCGAGATCACGCCGCGTGCCGACAGGGGAGTTGAACCGGTTCGTCCAGCAGATCACCGCCGAACATCCGCCGAAAAGTCCGGGCAAGCGCGCGGTGCGCGTGCTGTACGCCGCACAAACAGGAACGGAACCGCCGGAGTTCGTCTTCTTCACCAACGTCGCGACCGAATTTCATTTCTCCTATCAGCGCTACCTGGTGAACCGGTTGAGGGAGCAGTTCGATCTCGAAGGCACGCCGATCCGCCTGCACGTGCGGCGGCGCGAGAAGAAAAGCGCGTCCTGAACGGCGCCTCAGGCGAGTTGATTCCGCAGGATTTTCAGCACCGCGCTGGCTACGGCGTCAGGATCGAGGGGCTTCGTGCATTGCATGCGGAAACCGGCCGCAAGTGCCCGAGCTTCGTTGTCGGCACCGGCATAGGCGGTCACTGCGATGACCGGTACTTTCGCGAAGGCAGGGTCCATTTTCTTTAGCAGGCCGAGAAACGCATAACCGTCTTCGTGCGGCATGCCGATGTCGGCGAGGATCACGTCCGGCACCCATGCTTCCGAGGCCTGCAACAGCTCGACCGCTTCGCGGGCACTCGGCGCGGACAGAACCGTAGCGCCAAAACCTTCGAGGCCGAGCGACAGCAACTGCCGCCAGTCATTGTCGTCGTCGATCAGCAGCACCTGGATACCCGCGAGCGGCAGGCCGCTGAGGCCGCGCGCTTCGCCCACCTCGGAAAGCGTTTCTGTCTTCACCTCGGGGAACGTCACCGTGAAGACCGAGCCCAGGCCGCGTCCGTCGCTCTCGACCGCTATGCGGCCGCCGTGAAGCTCGACGAGCTGCCGCACGAGCGCAAGGCCGAGGCCCAGCCCGCCTTCGGTACGGCTGGTGGATGCGTTCGCCTGTCTGAATCGCTCGAATACGTAAGGCAGAAACTCGGGGGCGATGCCCTGGCCCGTATCGCGAACGATCAGCCGCACGGGCCCAGGCTCGTCGGGAATGGAGATCTCGACGGTTCCGGCGGCAGGCGTGAACTTCACCGCGTTCGACAGCAGATTCCAGGCGATCTGCTGCACGCGATCGGCATCCGCAATGACCGGGCGCGGACGGGCGCCGAGCGACGAGACGATGCGCACGCCTTTGGCGGCAGCGGCGGGCGCGACGACATCGATCGCGGCGTTCGTCGCCGCCACCAGATCCATCGGCGCCATCTCGAGACGGAGCTTGCCGGTGACGATGCGAGCCATGTCGAGCATGTCCTCGACCAGGCGCGACTGGGCGGTTGCGTTGCGGTCGATGACGCGAAGCGCGTTCTCGAGCGTGGCAGGATCGACCGTCCTGCTGAGGAGAATGCGCGTCCAGCCGACGACCGCATTGAGCGGTGTGCGTATCTCGTGCGAGAGCGTCGCAAGAAATTCGTCCTTGATGCGGAGTGCCGCCTCGGCGGCCCCGCGCGCCCGCTCCGCGGAGGCGATCTGCCGGCGCAGCTCGGCCTCGCTCTTGACGCGATCCGACACGTCGTCGATGACCGTGATGGTACCGACGATCCGCCCTTCCGCGAAGAGCGGCGCGATCCGGCAACTCTGAGGCATCGGCTTCGTCGAGCCGCCGTCACCCCGCACGGGAATCTCGATCAGAAAGCGGTGCAGCGGCTGCGCCAGCACGATGATCTCTCCGTCGAGCGCGGCGCGGTAGTAGCGTTCGAAGCCGCGTGCGCCGATCTCGGGGAAGGCGGACGCGATCGACTGGCCGATCACGGATTCGGACGCGCGACCGGACTGCCGCTCGAGCCATTTGTTCCAGGCGCGAACGTGCAGGTCGACATCGGTCGTGAGGATTCCCCGGTTCGAGAATTCCTCGAGCCACCTCAGCATGGCTCCGTACAGGGTGGGATGATCGGCGGCCATCTCAGTCGGCCCCTCTCTCCCACGCCTCGACCGCTTTGATCAGACGATCGAGTGAAGCGACGCTCAACACGATGACCAGGTATCCCGTCACGGCCGCGTCGCGGAGCTGGAAACCGGCGTGCACCAGCAGCCCGTAACGCATCCCCTCGCGATTGACGAGCAGCGATTCGAGCACGCCATGCAGCGTGTCGAGGTCCAGGTGCGGAATCGAAAAGGAAACCTGAACGTCGAGCAGGTTGCCGAACGTCCCGAGACACGCGTTCAGCAGGATGTTGCCGACTTCGGTGAGCACCTCGCGCGCCGATGCGTCGACATGGAGCGGCAGCGCCGGTTCATCCGTGAGCAGTTCCTTCAGGATCCCCGCCGCCTGATAATTGAGGATCAGCAGTGCATCGCCGGCGACAGGACCGGAAAAAATCTGATGCACGCTGGCCACGTCGTCGCGGATAACGCTGGCGAGCGCATCTTTCAGGTTCTCGATGGGATGGATGGATACGGCGGGTACGTCGAGAAGCACGCGGTGGCCGGTCAACTGTGAGAGCGACGCCGCCGCGCGACCGAAGCCGATGTTCAACAGCTCTTTGAGCGCATCCTCCTGTATCGCGGTCAGATCCATTACACCTGCCCCTGCAGCGCGCGCCGCACGGTCGTCAGGAGGTTGTCGGCTTCGACGGGCTTGGTGAGGAACCCTACGCCGCCGCCGCTTTCCACCATGTTCCTCGACGAAGTCTGCACGTCGGCCGAGACGACGATCACGCGAGCCGCCGGATCGATCTCACGCAGCTTCGCCAGAACGTCGAGCCCATACATTCCCTTCATCACCAGATCGAGAATGACCACTGCCGGCTTGTGGACGAAGTACTGCTCGAGCGCCGTCATCCCGTCCGTAGCCTCGATGACTTCATAACCGGCGCTTTCGAGAATGCGCCGCGAGCTTCGTCTCGCCAGTGCCGAGTCGTCGACGACGAGAACCGTCGTACTCATACGGCGCTCATTATCTGCTCGGCAATCCGCTCGAGGGGAACCGACATGTCACTCAGGCCGGCTTCGACGACCGATCGCGGCATCCCGTAAACGACGCAGCTCTCCTCGGCTTCCGTGATCACCCGTCCTCCCTTGGCCTTGATCCACGCGGCTCCCTCCCGGCCGTCGGATCCCATACCTGTCATCACCACTCCGAGCACGCGAGCGCCGTAGACCTCCGCAGCCGATTGGAACAGAACGTCCACCGCCGGTCGATGCGGGGTGTCGAGCGGGTGCAGCGAGAGATGCAGACGAACCACGGCGGATTCGCGCACGAACGTGAGATGCCGCCCAGCGGGCGCCAGGTAAGCCGTTCCCGCCGTCACCTCTTCGCCCCCCTTGGCCTCGACGACGGTCAGGGGAGCGAGTTCATTCAACTTGGCCGCGTACATTTCGGTATAGCCGACCGGCATGTGCAGGACCATGGCGATCGGCGCCGGACAATCAGCGGGAATCTGACTGAGCACCAGTTTCAGAGCCTGCGGGCCGCCGGTCGAGGTGCCGATCACGACGACGTCGAGTGCGGCGTGAGTCGTGAGACGCCTGAGAACTTTACCATGCGGAAACGGAGAAGGTGAGAGAACGGCGCGCATCGGCGCCGCGCCCGCCGCTGCTTTCACTTTCTCGATCAGCTCGTCGCCGATCTCCATCAGGCGATCCGTCGCCAGAGCAGTCGGCTTCTGGATGAAGTCCACGGCCCCGGCGTCCAGGGCTGCGAGCACCTGTTCTGCGGCTGCGCTCGCGATGCTCACGACGAGAATCGGCACCGGCCGGCGCGCCATCTGGGTACGCACGAAGGTGACACCATCCATGGACGGCATGTTCAGATCGCAGGTGACGACGTCCGGCTTCAGGTCGGCGACGACCTCGAGCGCCTCACCGCCGTCGCGGGCGGTGCCGACCACCTCGATGAACGGGCTCCGCGACAGCATCTGCCTGAACACTTTGCGCACGTACGCCGAATCGTCGACCACGAGCACGCGCACGATACCACTCATCAGCCGTTGTCCTTCCCGATTGACCGCTTGACGTAGACGAAGGCCTCGCCGACCTGCTCCAGATCGAAGCAATCGGTCAGCCGCAGCAACGACTCGGCCGCGCCCACACAGAGATACCCTGGGGTCGGCATGGCGCGAGCAAACGTCTCGAGCACGCGGCGAATTGCCGTATCTGAAAAATAAATGAAGACGTTACGACACAGGATCACGTCCGCCCATGCGCGGCGTTCCACTTCGGCGGTGTCGAGGAGGTTCACTCGACTCCACGACACGCGCGCCGCAAGCGAGGGATCGATTCTCCATCGTGAGCCTTCCGCCTTGAAGTACCGGGTCCGCAGCAGCGGTGGCAGTGAGCGAAAGGCTCTTTCGCGATAGAGTCCGGCGGCCGCGGCCGTAAGAGCGGCAGGGCTCGCGTCACTGCCTTCGATCTGCACCGAGTCCAGCAACCCGCGCTGGTCGAGCATGATAGCGAGGCTGAGCGGCTCTTCGCCGCTGGCGCATGGAACGGACCAGAGTCGAACGCGCCGCCCGAGCGTTTGTGCCAGGGCCGGCACGATCACCTGCGCGACGGCGTTCAGCTGGTCGGTCTCGCGCCAGAAGTACGTCTCGGGAACGCTCAACGCGTCCATCACTGCGTGCCATTCGTCACCTGACGTGTCGTCGTACTTCAGGAAGTAGTAGTAGTCGAGAAATGTATCGAACCCGCGGTTTGCCACTCGCGGCGCAAGGCGGTCCGACATCTGGCCAATCCTCGAATCGTCATAGAAGAGGCCCGTCCGCTCGTGCACGAGATCGCGCACGAGCGTGACCGCTGTATGCGGCAGGCCAAGACTGTCGGCATCGAACGCCACGTCAGTCGGGTCGTCGGACCGTCGCCAGCGCCTCGGCGCTGGCACGCCGGACCGCCTTCGATGGATCGCCTTGCGCCAGCCTGCCGAGAATCTGATCGAACATGCGCGTGCCGAGACGGGCGATGGCCACCGCGGCCGTTTCGCGCACGCGTGGGTCCTCGTCAGCCAGAGCCGCTTCGAGGAAGCGCGTGGCCTCGGGTCGTCGATAGCGGGCCAGCGCATCAACGGTTCGCCGACGGACATTCGGCTGCACGTGATTCAATCCGCGGGCCACGCGATCGATGAGCGCCGGCGGGATCAGCGGCAGTGCGGCCAGCGCCGCCACAGACCGGTCCGTGTCCGCCAACAACCCGACCAGTGAATCGACGGCTGCTGACGCCGAACTGCCCCGGGCAGTCGCACAGCTCGTGAGCGCCTGGATCGCGGCCTCCACGACAGACGGGTCCGCGTCGGCGGCCGCCAGCCACGCGAGCGCGCTGACCGCCTCCTCTGTTGCCATGGCGGCGAGGCCGTGGATCGCCGCCTTTCTTCTCGAGGGGTCCGAGTTTCGCGCGGCCGTGCGCAACATGTGCATGGCCTCATCGCCGCCAAGACATCCGAGCGTGAAGAGGGCGGCAGCCGCGACGTCGGTGTTCTCTTCCCGCGCGCACCGCGTCAGCGGTGCCAGCTCCGGCGCTGCGCGCCGTGCGCCGATGGCTTCGAGCGCGGCCACGCGCACCGGCTCGGCAGGATCGTGTTCAGCGAGGGCAAGCAGCTCCGGCAGCGGCGCCCCGTCCCGCTGCTGTCCGAGGCTGCGCGCGGCGAAATAGCGTACCCACAGATCGCTGTCACCGAGCGCACGCACGAGCAGCGGCACGGCGCCGGCTGGGTCCACCCTCGCGAGAGCACGTGCGGCCGCTGCCCGCGCTTTCGCTGAATCCCGCTGGAGCGCCGAGTCGAGCAGGCCGACGACGCCATCGTCATCGAGAAACGGCAGGTGTTCGAGCGCAGCAATGCGCACGCGCTCCTCGCGATCGCCCGCGCGCGCGAGTACCGCGTCGATGACAGCCGGATAGCCGAAATAACCGGCAATGCGGACGGCCGACTCCCGCGCAACCGGGTCGGAATCTTCGATCAGCACCTTGATCCTGGCGGGCATCTCGTCATGGCCGATCGAGTTCAGCGCACCAATCGCGGCAAGACGAACAGCCGTCTGGGGATGTGAGAGAAGCCCGAGCAGCGGCTCGAAAGCGGATACATCGCCGATCTTTGCGAGCGCTCCGCATACGCCGATCGACATCGCCGGATCCTCGAGGGTCGTGATGAGCGCGGGTGTCGCCCGGCGGCTGCCGATTGCGCCGAGGGCGGCGATCGACGCCGTGCGCAGTTCCTGGTCCTCCGACGAGAGCGCATCCACCAGCACTTCGACCGCCGGCTCCCCGATGCGAACGAGGCCGGCGACGGCGTCGGTTCGCACAAGAGGATCGTGCAACAGCGTGCGCAGCGCGCCCAGGCCCTCTGTTCCGCCGATCCAGCCCAGAACGCGCGCCAGGGCGATGCGTGTGTGCTCGTCCTCGGCGGCAAGACCGCGGAGCAGGTGCTGCCGTCCGGACGCTGACACGCTTTGACGGACGACGGAGGAGACGTCGAGCTCCTCGCTCGCGAGCCGCGTGCCGATTGCGGCAATCGCACGGGCGATCGGCGCAGCCGCGGCTTCCGAGTGGTTGAGCATGTCGACGAGCGGTACGATCGCGCGCTCGTCCCCAAGACGGCTCAATGCGTCCGCTGCGGCATCGCGGAACTCCTCCACGGCGAGCATCTCCACGAGCCGCGGTGCAATACGCGAATCGCCGATGAGCGCCAGCGCTTCCAGCGCTGCGAATCCCAGGAAGAAATCTCCCGATGCAGCGATCGCGATGAGCCTGTCGACCGCGCTGTCCGCACGGAGCCGACCAAGTGCTTCGATGGCGTGAAAACGGACGTTCGTATCCGGGTCGTCCAGCGCGCTCAGGAGCGGTGGCACGGCGGCAGGGTGATGCTGCTCACCGAGCGCCAGCGCCGCCTGCATCCTCAAGTCCACGTCGTCGTTCTGCAGCAGCTGCGAGAGCGGACGAGTGATGTCGACGTCGGTGACGGCGAGCAGTCGCAAGGCGCTGCTGAGTGTGCTGAAACTCCGGTGATGACGCTGCAGGGTTTCCAGAACGGCCTGGAGCAGGTCCGCGTCCGCGGCGCTCGCGAGGCGGTTCACCGCGGCGCGGCGAACGCGCCAATCGTCGCTATGAAGATCTTCGGGGACGGCCGTGTCGGAATCCTGTCGCGCACTAGCGGCAATCGCGGCAGCCGCGGCGCGGCGGCGATCGTCGCTGTCACTGGCCAGCGCCTCCGAGAGATCGCGTTCCGCGTCGAGCTCGGGCGTGACATCCTGCACCGTGATGATCAGGCCGGCGACCCGCTCCGCATCGAGCAGCGGACCGACCGTGACGCGCTGCTGCATCACCTCGAAGTGCGCAGAAGGGGAGAGCGGCGGACACGGAAAGACGGCGCCGTTGAGGGCAGGGGTGAGCACCTGTACCACGCCCGACTGGATCGTTTCGCGAAAGCGCTCCACCAGGCCGCGCTGTTCGAGGGACGGGAAGAGCTCCGCGAGCGGCCGCCCGCGGGCCGCTTCAGGTGAGATCGACGTTGCCGCGCTGAGCCAGTCGTCGATCGAGAGGACGATCAGCTCGGCGTTTGTCGTCAGGACGCCCAACCGGCCGGAAGAGTTCATCTAGCCGGATCAGCGACCGTTCGCACGTGCGCGCCCCTTGGGTGGGCGCCGACCGGCAACGGTGCTGCGCAGCGTGGCGGCCTGGCCGAGGAGGTTCGCAGCGCTGCCGCGTACCTCGTGGACACCCGCCGCATTCCGCTCGCTGATGCGGCGGACGTCGGCGAGCTGCGTCAGCAGGCTCTCCGAAACGGTGGAGTACTCCTTGTTGGCTCGCTGAATCAATTTGATCTGCTTCGAGGTGTTCGCCGCCGCCGTGGCCACATCCCTCATCGTGCGCGCCTGCTCGGCGAGCGCCCGGGCGGCTTGTTCCGACTGCTGGCGCATGCTGCCGGCGGCGGTGGTGATCTGCGAAGCCGCCGTGCTCTGTTCGTTCATCGCGCGCGAGACCTGCTGTGACTGTCGTGCCAGCGCGTCGGCTGCACGCGCGATCTGATCCGTCGCTGCCGCCTGTTCGCCGACCGCACGCGCCGTTCCGCTCACGTCACGTCGCATCGACTCGACAGCCTGCGCGATTTCCGAGGCGCTTTTCGCCTGTTCGCTCGTGGACTTGCGCACCTGCAGCGCGAACTTCGTCGTGCTCTGCGCCGCCTTGATGACATCGCGCGCCGCCCGGCCCTGCTCGGCGACAGCCTTGGCGGTTTCCTGCGAGATCTTCCGCATCTGCCCTGTCGCCTGAACGATCGAGTTCGCGGTGCTGACCTGTTCGGCTGTCGCTGCCGCGACATGGCGTGCCTGCTCGGTGGTGGCCACGATCGCGCTCACGACTGTCTGCGCCGCGGAGCGCTGTTCCTCGGTGGCGCGTGCAATCTGTGCGACGAGGGTGGATGTCTCCGACAATCCCGACAGGATCTTCTTCAGACCGGCCGCGCCACTTTCCGCCAGGACGCTGCTGTCGTCGGCAACGCGAAGCCCTTCATTGGAAGCCGCCAGCGCATCCTGCGACACTTCCTGCAAGGCCTTGATGATGCCCGCGATGTCGGCGGTGGCTTTCGCCGATCGATCCGCCAGGTTCCGGATCTCTTCTGCGACGACGGCGAACCCGCGCCCGGCATCGCCCGCCCGCGCCGCTTCGATGGATGCGTTCAGTGACAGCAGGTTGGTGCGCTCGGCGATCAGGTTGATGGTATCGACGATGGAGCCGATATCGTTGGCGCGCCGGCCCATCTCCTTCATCACCGTCGCCGACTGCACCATCGATTCGCGCAACCGCGAGATCCCCTGGATGGACCGCTGAACACCCGCGCCCCCTTCTTCGGCGTCGCGTGCCGCGCGCGTGGTCGCCTCGTCGGCCCGACGTGCCAGCGCCGCGACCGATTCCGTCGATCGCTCCATCTGTGTTGCGCTTGCCGCGGCGGCAGTCGCCGCCTCGGTGATCCGCCTGCCGTTTTGCGCGACCGCCTGCACGGAACGGGACATCTCTTCGATAGAGGTGGAGTTCTCTTCCACTGCGGTCGCGAGGTTTTCCGTCATCGCGCCCACCTGCTCGATGGACGCGGCAATCTCGTTGATCGACGAGGCTGTCTCTTCGGCCGCCGCGGCAAGATCGTCGGCGTTGCCCGCCACGCCCTTGATGGACTGCGAGATCTCCTCGATTGCCGCCGCTGTCTCCGTTACGCTGCTCTGGAGGCTCTCGGTGTCGCGATTCACGGCGCGCGATGATGTCGCAACCTGATTGATCGACGTCATAATCTGCTGCGCGGCCGTCGCCATTTCCTGCGAAATGCCGGCGACGCTCTGAATCGAGGCGGCCGTCTCTTCGATGGAGGCCGCGGTTTCCGTCGAGGAGGCAGCGAGGCTGCTGGTGTTCGACGTCACCTGCTCGATCGACGCGGCCATCTCGTTGACCGAAGACGACACCGACTCCGCCGACGTTGCCACAGAGTCCGCCTGACTCGCGGTTTCCCTGAGCGATGACGCCATCTGGTCGAGACCGCTGAGCGCGCTCTCGACCGATGCGAGCTGGGTGCCGGCGCCTTCCGAGACCTCTTCGTTCAGGCGCGCGAGGACGTTTGCCGAGCCGGCCAACAGCTCCGCCTGGTCCAGCACCGCCTGTGAGTTGAACGTCGACGAGCCGTTCGTTCCGTGTGATTTGCCATTGCGTGCCATGTGCTTACTTCTCCTGTGCCGCGAGCTCGTTCGTGTTCAGCAGTTCCGTCACGTCAAGAATGAGGATCATCCGCCCGCCGATCGTCGCGACACCCCGCAAGTACTTGCCCGTCGTGCCGGTCAGTCCTTCGGCCGGGGGATGGATCGTTTCGGATGGAATCGTGACGAACTCGCGCGCGGCGTCGACGATCAGGCCGACGCTTCGCCCTTCGCGCTGGACGACAACCAGGCGCGTCCGCGCATCGACGGGGACCCGCTCGAATCCAAAACGTGCGCGCAGGTTCACGGCGGGGACGACCGCTCCGCGCGAGAAGACGACGCCATCCACGTGCTGCGGCGCATTCGGCACGCGGGTCACGTCTTCGACGAGTTCCACGTGAGCGACGTCCTGGCTCGCCACGCCGTAGGTGGTATCGACCACGGTGAACAGAATGTAATTGTCCTTCACGCGCCACTCCGTAACGCCTGCGCGGCGGACGCTTCGCTCGCCAGCCGCGCGGTCCTGAGAAGGTCAAGGATCAGCACGACGCGTCCGTCACCAAGGTCGGTCGCCCCCGTGATCCCCTCCGACCGGATCAGCGGATCGGTCATCGTTCGAACGACGATCTCGCGCTGCGTGTGGATGCGATCCACCGCGACGCCCACCGCCGATGCGCCGGAGCCGATCACGAACACGTGCAGCGTTCTGCCGGGCCGCGCGATGAGACCGAAGACGGAGGCGAGCCGCAGCAGCGGCAGCACGCCGCCGCGATACGGCATGATCTCGTGGTTCTCGAGGGCGCGCACCGACTCCGCCGGGACGTCGATCACCTCTCGCACCGATGACTGCGGCACCGCGAATATCTGCCCGCCGACCGAGGCGATGATCGCGTCGGTGATCGCCAGCGTGAGCGGCAGCTCGATGAGAAACCGCGTCCCCTGCCCGCGAACGGTGTCGAGCGTGAGTACGCCACCGAGCTCCTGCACCGCGTTCCGCACCACGGCCATGCCCACACCGCGGCCCGCGGCGCGATCCGCGGTATCGCGCGTGGAGAATCCCGGCGCGCAGAGGATATCGAGCAGCTCTCGACCCTCGAGCGGCCCCTCATCGACCGCGATGCCGATCGCGCGCGCACGCTTGCGGACGGCATCCACGTCAACCCCCCGACCATCGTCGGCAACCTCGATCGTGACGAGATCTCCGACGCTTGCGGCGCTCAGCGTGAGGAGCCCTGTTTCGTCCTTCCCCGATGCGCGACGCGCGGCCGCAGGTTCGATCCCATGGCTGACCGCGTTGCGAACGAGGTGGAGGACGGGATCCATCATGCGTTCGACGAGGTATTTGTCGATCTCCGTCTCCTGGCCGGTGATCTGCAGTTCGACGCCGCGGCCTGATTCACGCGCCAGGTCGCGGACGACGAACGGCATCCGCTCGAAGATCTCGCCGATGCGAACCAGCCGCACGCGCATGACGCCTTCACGCAGGTCGCGCAGCTGGCGCTCCATCGAGTGGCTGTTCTCTTGAACGGTGCGCCATTCGACTGCGGGCACTCGCGCCTCTATCTTCGCGAGCGATTCACCGAGGCGAGCGCGCGTAATGACCAGGTCACCGATCATGCGCATCAGCTCGTCGAGCCGGCCGAGATCCACACGCACGAAGTGTGAGGAGGTGAGCGCGGAGCCACCCGTGGCGGGTTCCGCCGCATGGCCGGCGATTTCAGGTGTCTGCACCGCTCTCTGCGTCGAGACGATGCCGTCGTTGGCCCACGACTCGAATACAGACGCGTCCTGCACACTTTCGACGACGAACTCGAAGGTGATGCCTCCCGCGTCGTCTACGCGAGGTGCGGCGCCGGTGATGCGGCCGATTTCCGTCAGCCGCGTGCGAACGCGGTCGACCGTAACGCCGCGCGCCGCGAGAGCGGCTGAGGGCGTGAAGACCACGCTCCACGCAGTACCGAGCGGCTGCTCGATACTCGTTTCACGCTCCGTACCCGGTCGTCCAGTCAAGTCAGGCACCGATACGATCGCCAGCGCCTCGATCGCCGGCGCAATCACTGGCGATGACGTGCCCTCGCGGTGCGCGGCGATCACCCGCTCCAGGAGAGAGGTGCCGCCGATCAGCGCGTCGAGACCCTGTGAAGACAGAACGGTCTCACGCGCGCGGAGCTGTCGCAGGTAGCTCTCCATGTGGTGCGCGAGCAACTCCGCGTCGCGGAGCTCGACCATCCCTGATAGACCCTTGATCGAGTGAAAGGCCCGAAAGAGCTCCTCGATCGTGCCGGCGGGCATCCCACGGGTCGCCGCGGGGTTCGCGTCGGAAAGCAGGCGGCGGATCGTCGTCAGGTGCTCGTCGCACTCTGCGTAGTAGTCATCGATGAAGCCGGCGAGAAAATCGTCGGCGCCCTGCTCAGGACTCGCCACGATGCCCCTCCTGCGCCGCTTGCGGGCTGGCGAACAGATCGCTGGCATGGCCGGCGAGCACCTGCGGCACGAACGGTTTGGTCAGGTACAGCGTGGCGCCGGCCTCCATCGCGATGCGCCGGCTCTCGTCGTCACCACGCGTCGTCAGGACGATGACCGGGAGGCTGCGGAAGGCAGGATGCCGCCGCACGAACTGGAGCACCTCGACACCGTGCATGTCGGGCATGTTGAGGTCGAGCACCATCAGCCCGACCGGGCCGAGTGTGAGCTGCTCGATCGCCTCGAGACCGCTCGCGGCTTCGATGAATCGGCCGGCTGGAATCCCGGCGAGCGCAGCCCGCACCATACGACGAATCGTCGGCGAGTCATCCACGATGACGATTGATTTCATGGGCGGGTCTGGGCGTCGGGCAGGCATTGCTGCCGTGCAGCTTGCCGACCTACGAGCCGGCCAACGGCGAGGATTCACGATACCATTCCCGCGCCGAAATTGAGCAGTGCGGCGCGCCCAACATTGCAGGCGAGATGCAGATATGCGCAATTTTTGCGAACGAGCCGCCGAGTAACGCAGCTCAGCTGTGAGACAGCCTGGGGGTGGCCGACGAAGCTCGCGCGAAGTAAGCCGCGAGGAGCCCGACCCCGCCGATCACCAGGAGATACGTAAGACCAGGCGTGCCGCGCCAGTTCGAGAACTCGGTCGTGATGGGGGCGCGCAGCAGCACGAAATGTGTCGCGAGCGCTGTCACTGTCGCGAGCAGACCGGCGTGAAGGATGACGGCGGTCCAGATCCCGATAATCCCGAAACCAATCACAAGGTCCAGTATCGGCGTGCCCGGCGGGAACATGTTGCTGATCACCGCCCACACGTAGATGCTGCTCGCGATGATATGCGCGAGCCACTTGTGTTTGACGACGAGAAGGATCGCGATCACGCCGCAGACCGCGAGCATCCCCGCTGAAACTGCGCCGCCTATCTGCGACAGCATCTTCCCGATCACGAAACGCGCACCGAGCAGCACAGACGCGTCGGCCGGCGTCAACGGCATCGGTTCGGGCCGGCCGAACAGCGGCGGCACGATGTTGTGCAGGGCGTAGAGAATCGTCATCGCGAGACCGGCGCAGACGCCGAGCAACACGTCGGACGCCACCTGTGGATCCCGCCAGCGGCCGTTGAGCAGACGCGTCCACCCGATCAGACTGTCGGGAAAGAAACGGCGAATGTACGGCTCGAGGCCGAGATACGTGAGCCAGAGCACGCCGCCGTTGAACAGTGCGCGGCCTGTCGCACCGAACAGCCGCGGCAGATCCGCCCCAATGCTCCCGGTGTGCTGACTGCCAATGAGCCACGCCGCGATCGCGATGGCCACGAGAACCAGTGCTGCGCGACTCGCACCACGGCGGTCCCCGCGGCCCGCCTTGAGATTGCCCCATGCGAGCACGGCCGCGGCGAGCATGAGGCCAGGCATGATGAGCGCCGACACACTGCCGACGAAACGCCCGAAGACTGTTTGCGCCACCGGTTGCGATGCGCGCGCGGAACGGCTCCAGGGCCCGGCGAGCACGAACGAAACGGGGCGACCCGCAACGGCCGACGCTTCGACGCGAAACGTCTGATCGGGCAGTTCGGGAACCGGCCCTTCCCACGCGCGTCTCTCGTCTGCGTACACAGGCGGGACCCACTGTGGATCGACCGGCTTGAAGGTCGCCATATCGAGGCCGGAGGCCTCGAACAACATGCGCCAATCGAGCGGGCCGGGGGTGTTATCAGCCTGGAGTGGCTGCGGCACGGCCGCGAACTCAGCGAGCCGTCCCGATCCATCGACGAGCAACAGCGTCATCCCGGCGGTGGTGAGGGGCGGATTGATTCCGCCGATCGTGTTCTCATCTCCCCACGGGGCGAGCAGACGAGGGCTCGTTCGATACCAGAGGTAGAACGTCTCCGGACGTCCGTTGTGCAGCAGCGACCATCGGTCTGCAGCCGACGAGGTGCGGTCGACGTATCGCGCGAAATCGAGCGAGAGACCCATTCCTGAGGCGCGATACGCGCTGGCATCCGTGTAACCGAGTTTGCGCAGCGCTTCCTCCGCGCGGTCCTGCAGCGCGGCGGGAGACTTCGCCGGCGGCACGCGATTGACCATCATCACGCGCTGATACATCAGCATGATCGCCAGCAGCGACACGACGACCCACAAGGCGCCGGCGGCTGCCGCACGCATCGAAATAGCCGTCGTGCTACCCGCCGCCGCCACCATTTCCGGCGATGGTGTCTGCCCGGCGGCGATGGCCGCCGCCAGCGGATCTCCACCGGGGAGCGCCGCCGACACGGCAAGCGCCGATGGCGCGCGCGCTGACGCTTCGGGCTGCAGGCACCACATGATGGCGTTCTCGACGTCAGGTGAGAGGTCGCGCACGACCGCCGAGGGAGGAACGATCCCCGCCTGCTCGCGGCGGTGAATCAGTTCGGCGAGGTTGCTCCCCTGGAGCGCGCGCTTGCCGGTAAAGACCTCATACAGCACGAGACCGAGCGAGTACACGTCGCTGCGCTCGGTGACCTCTCCGCCCGCCAACTGCTCGGGAGCCATGTAGGCGGGGGTTCCGGCGCGGAGGGATTCGCCGGCGACACCGGCGAGACCGAAGTCGGTGATGCGGACCTGGCCAGCCCCGTCGAGCATGACGTTCGCCGTTTTGAAGTCGCGATGGATAACGCCGCGGCTGTGCGCGGCCGCCAGGCCGACGCAGATCTGCCGCGCGATCTCGAGCGCCCGGTCCTCGGGGAAGCGACCGATCCGCGTGAGTAGCGATGCGAGGTCCTCGCCGTCCACATATTCCATGGACAGGAACGTATGACCCTCGACCTCGTCGATGTCGTACACGCGGCAGACGTTCGGATGCGCGACCTGCCGCGCCATCCGCACTTCGGTGTGCAGCTGCGTCAGACGTCCGGGGTCATCGTCGATGTCGGCCGGCAGGAACTTGAGCGCGACCGCCTGTCCAAGCTTGAGGTCGTCGGCACGAAAGACCTCGCCCATACCTCCTTTGCCGAGTCTCCCGACGATTCGATACCTGCCGCCGAGCAGCGTACCGGGAGGGAAGCGGCCGTGGTCGATCGAGCCGGAGCTCGAGAGCCAACCGCTCGTCGGGTTCGACGACGCCGGTGTCTGTGCCGCTGAACGGCTGCTGGCCGTCGCCAGGCGCGTAACGTCGTCAGAAGC
>DATLLF010000298.1:0-10870 GCA_035537955.1 Vicinamibacterales bacterium
GGCTGCGGATCGCCGCGAAGATCCGTCGTGACCGCGTTCTCCACGACGCCGACAACGGTAACCCAGCGATCGAACTGTTCGAAGCGGCCGCCGATCGCACGACCGTTCCAGTATTTTTTCGCCATCGCCTCGTTTACGACAGCCACAGCGGGAGCGCCATCCTTGTCGTCGTTCGTGAATTCGCGTCCTTCGAGAAGACGCGCGCCGATGGTGCGGAAGTAGTCCGGGCCGACCTGTGACATGTTGACCGTCACGTCCTCGCCGCTCGCCGGAACATACCCATCGATCCTGGTCTGGTTCACCCACGATCCCCGCGTCGGGATCATCGTCGCCCACGCAGCCGAGGTGACCTGGGGCAGGGCCTTCAGCCGGTCGACCGCGTCCGCATAGAACGCACGTGCGCGCCCCTCGTCGTATCTCGCCAGGCCGAGGCTGACCGATGCTGACGCGACGCCGCGGACGTCGAAGCCGAGCGGCGAGGAAAGCCCCGATTGGAGACTTCGGACGAACAGGCCCGTGCCGGCCAGGAGCACCAGACTCAGCGCCACCTGCACCGCCAGAAGCGCGCGTCGCAACGCGCCGCGCGAGGTGGCACCGCGACCCTGATCGCGCAGCGCGATGAGCACATCCGTACGCGACGCGCGCCAGGCTGGCAGCAGGCTGAAGAACACGCCTGTCACCAGAGACAGGCCCGCCGTGACGACGAGGGCGGCGGCATCGATCTCCAGCCCGACGTTCTCGATCGCGATGCCACCGGGCAGTTCGTACGCGGACAGCAGGCTGAACGCGAGCCTCGCGACCAGCAGCCCGGCGACGCCTCCGGCCACGGCGAGCATGACGCTTTCCACCACGAGCAGCCGGGCAATGCCGCCGCGTGTCGCGCCCAGCGCGAGTCTGACGCCGACCTCGCGCCGCCGCGCATTTGCGCGGGCGAGCAGGAGGTTGGCGAGATTCGCGCATCCGATCAGAAGTGTCAGGCCGACCACACCAACGAGGACCGCGACGAAGGTCTTCACGTCTTCGGCGCGTCTGCCGAGTGCGCGGGCGGGCAGCGGCGTCAGCGTGACCGGTTCGGGCTTTTCACCGGGTTCGCGCGGGTGGAGCTGAGCGTACAAAGCCGTCATCGCGGTGGCCGCCTGTTCGGCAGGCACGTCCGCGCGCAGACGCGGAATGACGGTCAGCCAGACGAAACCGCGCGCCGTGAGGGCGTTTACGCGGGCAAAGAACCCCGTCTGCAACTGGTTGTACGTGCCGGCAGGCAGGTAAAGCGGCGGATTGGAAGAAAGGCTGACGCCGCGGAATCCTCGCTCGAGCACGCCAACAATAGTGACCTGGCGTCCGTTGGCTCGGAACGTTCGGCCGACGATCGACGGATCACCGCCGAAGCGCGTACGCCAGTAATCGTAGGTGAGCACCGCCACGATAGGACCGTTCGCGATGTCGTCGGCGGGTTGAATCGTTCTCCCAAGAGCGGCGCCTACGCCGAGTACGTCGAACGTGCCGCCGGTAACGAACGAGTACCGCGGCAGTTCAGCGGCGCCATCGACGACGAAGTTCATTCGGCCGCCGCTCCCGATGGCAGCGACTCCGTCGAACACGTCAGTGCGCTTCGCGTACTCCTCGTAATCCGGGTACGAGCTCGTCCACGACCACACGACGAGGGTTTTCGGTTCTCTGACGTGGACGGGGCGTAGCACCGTCGATTCGGCCAGGGTGAACATTGCGGTGTTCGCACCGATACCGAGCGCGAGCGTCAGAATCGCGGCCAGCGTGAACGCCGGGCTCTTGCGAAGTGCGCGCGCGGAAAGCTTGATGTCTCGAAACAGACTGCGCATCGGCTCCCTCGATTGCTGGTGTGCGAGTTGACGGCGCGGGACGAGCAGTGCGCCCCACTCGCGGGAAAGGCTGGAAAGGCCATCACGAACGGCGTTTGGGAGCGAGACGGCCTTCGGATCGCGCGCCGCGACCGTTCTCACATGCTGAAGGATCTCGACCCCATGCTCGCGTCTGAAGGATGGAGGGTGCGCCCGGAGCAGGAGCGCATAGAGTCGCTCGGCCTGTGTGGGCTTCACGCGCGCACCTTTTTTGCACGCGCGGCGTCGAGCAGGAGCGACAGGCGCGCGGTCTCTGCCTGCAGCACGCGGCGACCGAGCTTCGCGATGCGGTAATACCGCCGGCGCTCATCGTCGAGTTCAGGATCAGGGCGTTCGTCCGCTTCTTCGATCAGTTTCGACTGCAGCAGTCGCTTCAGGGTTCCGTACAACGTCCCCGGGCCCATTCGCGTAGCGCCGCCGGTGAGCCGGCTGACCTCGAGCATGATCCCGTATCCATGGCGCTCCTCGTCCACGAGCGCCAGGAGAATGTGGTGAATCGCCGCCGTCAGCGGCAGGAACTCTCCAGCCTCCGCGTCGTGTTCTGCGCGTTTACTCTGCATCCGCTACGGATATATCACATCCGGATGCACGTTGGACGCAGGTTTTCTCGAAAGGTTGGGCGACGCCGCCGTTGGTCGGGGGGAAGGCTGTGACGAGCGACTTCAGCGGTCGCTGCGCTTGTTCGTGAACGTGACGACTTCGTGGCCGTTCACGATCTCCACCTTGCGCCGCGTCGGTGGTGCGGGTGCACGGCGATCGCCCGCGGTTCCCTTGATCCTGGCGATGTAGTTTCGCGTCTCGCGATACGGAGGGACGCCGTCGTATCTGGCAACGGCTGTGGGCCCGGCATTGTAGGCGGCCAACGCGAGCTCCTCATTGTGTGAGTACTGCACGAGGAGGCTCTTGAGATAGGCCACGCCCCCGCGGATGTTCTGCGCGGGATCGTACGGGTCCCTTACCCCGAGTTCCGCCGCGGTCGCCGGCATCAGCTGCATCAGGCCCATCGCACCCTTCGTCGAGCGGGCGAGTGGATCGAACGCCGACTCTGCCTGGATCACCGCGCGCACGAGGTCTGGTCGCACCTTGTGCTGCTCGGCATACGCGGCGATGAGTGGTTCGAACTCCTGCGCCTTCGGGTTGGCGCCACGCCTGGTGGTGCGGATCTGTGATGCGGTGTTGCGGACCGCATAAGTCACGCTCGCGCCTGCTTTGGGGTTGGTCGAAAGCACGAGGTTACCGTCGCCGTCGCGCCAGGAGTAGATCTGAGCGCTCGCCGTCGCGGGAACGGCTGCGTACAGGACAACAGCGAAAACGATCAGACGAGTGCCCATCGAGCTCATGTCGTGGATGACGGTCGTTTGGCGACCGAGCTCGTCAGGGCAATATCGGTGCCCTAACCGGATCAACGATTTAGCGCAGATTTGCCAACGACGGCGAACGTATTTGACGCAGAAATTTCAATTCTGCGCCGAGGCTCTCAGCGCCTTTTCTACAACACCGGGTGCGGCGCTGAGCAGCTCGTCGATCCTGGCCGCGTCCTTGCCGCCAGCTTCGGCGAAGTCGGGACGGCCCCCGCCGCCGCCGCCGATGATCGGGGCGAGGTCCTTGACCAGCTGACCCGCCTTCACGCGGGGTGTCAGGTCCTTCGACACTCCGACAACGAGCGATACCTTCCCGTCATTCTCTGATGCGATCACGACGATGCCGCTGCCGAGGCGCTCGCGAAGATTGTCGGACAACCCGCGAAGCGCCCCCTTCTCGAGGCCGGACACGCGCTTCGCGATGACCTTCACGCCCTCGACCGTCTGCACGTCGTCGCCACCGCTCGAGGGACCAGCACCCATCGCCGCCTTCATTTTGAGCGACTCGACTTCGCGCGCCAGGCGCCGCGCGTCTGCCTGGAGCCGTTGGATGGCGTCCACCCCATGCGCCGGCGTGGTGTTCAACGCGCCAGTGAACCTGGCAAGGGTTTCCCGTTGCTGCTGCATCCACGCGAGCGCGCCTGCGCCGGTCAATGCTTCGATGCGGCGGACACCGGCCGCGACGCCGCTCTCCTCTGTGATCACGAACGGACCGATATCGCCGGTGGCGCGGACGTGTGTTCCGCCACACAGCTCCATGCTGAAGCCGGGAACGCCGACGACGCGCACGCGGTCGCCGTACTTCTCCCCGAACAGGGCCATGGCGCCGGCCGCCATCGCCTCCTCGGTCGAGCGGATGTCGGTGGTCACCGTCGTGTTCCGGAGAATCTGAGCGCTGACGATCCGCTCGATTTCATCCAGTTGCTCGCGAGTGACGGCAGAGAAGTGGACGAAATCGAAGCGCAGCCGGTCGGGCGCCACGAGCGATCCTGCCTGTTTCACGTGCGGCCCGAGGACCTGGCGAAGCGCCGCGTGGAGCAGGTGGGTCGCCGTGTGGTTTCGTCTCGTGGCATCGCGGATCTCGTCGGCCACTTCCGCGCTGACGACATCGCCGGTGCGCAAGGTGCCGCTGTCGACGTGCACCAGGTGCAGTCGCGGCCGGTTGCCACTCTGTTTGAGCATGCGCTCGACTGTCGCCTGCGCCGCGGCGCCGGCAATTCTTCCAACGTCGGAGACCTGGCCACCGGCTTCGACGTAGAAGGGGCTCTTGGCGATCGCGACGTACCCACGTCCACCCGTGCCGAGCTCGCCGATGGACTGGCCGTTCTGATCGAAGATGGCGAGCACGGGCACGCCGCGGACGCACGTCGACTCATACCCTTCGAACTGATCTCCCGCCGATTCGAGCGCGCGCTCGACCTCCGGATCGATCGTGAAGGTCAGCGACTTTTCACCCGTCTTGAAGGTGCTGCCGGCGCGCGCTCTCTCTCGCTGCCCCTGCATGGCGCGCTCGTAGGCCGCCCGGTCGACGGAGAGGCCGCGCTGACCGGCGAGGTCTTCCATGAAGTCGTATGGAACGCCAAGCGAATCATAGAGACGAAAGGCGTCGTCCCCGGCGACGACCTTGCTCCCCGCCGCGGCACGATCGAGCACCTCCTCGAGGCGAGGAAGACCGGCGGTGAGCACCGCGTCGAAACGATCCTCTTCACTGCGCACGACGCGCACGATCGTTTCGCGATTGCTTTTCAGATCGGGATACGCGTCGCCCATCTCCGCCACGACGACGTCCACGAGATCGTGGAGCACCGGCTGCGTGAAGCCGAGCTTCTTGCCGTGGCGCATCGCCCGCCGCATGATCTTGCGCAGCACGTATCCGCGCCATTCGTTCGACGGCGTCACACCGTCGTTGATGAGGAACGTCATCGCGCGGATGTGATCGGCGATCACGCGCATCGATACGTCAGAGGGGTCATCCACAGACGCGGTATAGGGGTGCCCCGCGCGCCCGCCGATCGCCGTAAGGATCGGCGTGAACAAGTCGGTGTCGTAGTTCGAAAGCTTGCCCTGGATCACCGCCGTGACCCGCTCGAGACCCATGCCGGTATCGATCGACGGGGCGGGCAGCGGATTCAGCGTGCCGTCCGCCTGACGGTCGAACTCCATGAAGACGTTGTTCCAGATCTCGATATAGCGATCGCAGCTGCACTCGATGCCGCGGCAAGCGCCACCCCGGCGCTCTTCGTCGCACGCGATGTTGCCACCGCGAAAATAGTAGATCTCGGAGCAGCGGCCGCAGGGCCCGGTGTCTCCCATCTGCCAGAAATTGTCCGCCGCTCCCAGCTCGCCAATTCGCCCGACCGGCACGAGGTTCGACCATGTCTCGAATGCTTCATCGTCACGCGGAACACCCGGGTCGCCCTTGAAGATGGTCGGAAAGAGGCGATCGCGGTCCAGCTTCCAGACTTCAGTGAGGAGCTCCCACGCGAATGGGATCGCTTGACGCTTGAAGTAGTCGCCGAAGGAGAAGTTCCCCAGCATCTCGAAGAACGTGTGGTGACGCAGGGACGGGCCGACATTGTCGAGATCGTTGTGCTTCCCGCTGACCCGCATGCACTTCTGCGACGTGGCCGCGCGAACATAGCTGCGTGACTCCTTGCCGAGAAACACGTCTTTGAACTGATTCATCCCCGCATTCGTGAAAAGGAGCGTGGGATCGTCGTGCGGCACGAGCGAGGAGCTCGGCACGACGGCATGGCCCTTCGAGCGGAAAAAATCCAGAAAACTACTGCGAATGTCGCGGGAACGCATCTTCTGATTCTATCGCTGCCGCGGTCCGCGGTCAGGCACCCGAGGTCCGTCGCTCGAGATCAATCGTCGGCCGTCGTGGCACCACCGAGACGCCGAAGCGCCGCGGACACCGCCGCAGGCGTGAAGCCCTGGCGCATCAGGAATTGATAGATGCGGGCGCGTTCCTGAACTGTGGACGGCTTGCGCCCGCCGCGCAGCTTCTTCTGGACGGCGCGATCGATCATGGCGCGCTCGTCGAGATCCCCGAACACGTCGCCCACGGCTTCGGCGACGATGTCGCGTGCGATTCCCATCGCCTGCAGCTCACGCGCGACGCGGAGCCGGCCGCGCCCCTTGATCTTCGACGCTGTCCGCGCGTACGCCCGCGCCACGCGTCGATCATCGAGTGCCCCGCTCTCGAGCAACCTGTCAATGGTCGCCTCTACATCGTTGGTTGGATGCTCGCGGTCCAGCAGCCGCGCCCGCAGATCCGCGACCGACAGCTCACGCCGCGCGAGAAGCTTCAAGCCGTCGCTGTAAGCGGACATTGCTGCAGGGGGATGACTCCAAACTACAAACGTCAGATTCCAAAAAGAACGAAATCAACAGACCAGATCGATTCCATTCATTGTCCGAAGCGGGTGATTTGAGACACTCCGGTGGCACGCGCCATTTCATCGCGCGCGAGGTCGGCGGTCGTGGCGATGCCCTGGACCTTCAACTTGAACTCGTCGACATTCGACGCCCAGCGCAGCGCTTCCTCGAGCGTGACGAGGCCCTGCTGGTAGAGGCCAAAGATGGACTGATCGAACGTCTGCATCCCGTACTGCGACGTACCGGCCGCGATCGCGCCGTGGATCATCGGCGTCTTGTCCTTGTCGACAATGCAGTCACGGATGAAGGCGGTGCTGACCATGACCTCGACCGCGGCGACACGGCCCGGGGCGTCGGCGCGCGGCATCAGCCGCTGGGAGATGGCTGCCTTGAGAACGCTTGCGAGCTGGATCCGGACCTGCCGCTGCTGATGGGGCGGGAAGACGGCGATGATGCGGTTGATCGTTTCCGTCGCGTCGAGCGTGTGCAGCGTCGAGAACACGAGATGCCCGGTTTCGGCGGCGAGGAGCGCCGTCTCCACCGTCTCGTGATCGCGCATTTCGCCGACGAGGATGACGTCGGGATCCTGTCGCAGAGCACTGCGGAGTGCGTGCGAGAAGGACTGCGTGTCGACGGCTACCTCGCGCTGGTTGACGATCGAGTGATGGTCGCGATGCAGATATTCGATCGGGTCCTCGACGGTCATGATGTGCGCCGCGCGCGTCGAGTTGATGTGATCGATCATTGCCGCGAGCGTCGTGCTCTTGCCGCTGCCCGTAGTACCCGTCACGAGCACCAGCCCGCGTTCCTCGGCGGCGATGTGCTTGAGTACAGGCGGAAGGCCCAGCTCATCGATCGTCTTGATTCGCGTGGGAATTATGCGGAGGACGAGGCCGATCGTGCCGCGCTGCTGGAAGATGTTGCACCTGAACCGGCCCAGTCCCGCGATGCTGTACGCGAGATCCACCTCCTGCATCCTCTGGAACTTGTCGCGCAGCTCCGGCGTGAGCAAGGTTCCCGCGAACGCTTCCGTGTCAGTCCGATCGAGCCGCCGCTCTTCGTTGGCGACCATGAGCGTGCCGTTCACGCGCATCATCGGATAGCTTCCGACCTTGAGGTGGAGGTCGGAGGCGGTGGACGCCACCGCCGTATGAAGGAGCTGGTTGAGATCCATGGGGGGCACGGTCAACGACCAAACGCCAACTTCCAACTACCCAGCCACGTGCAGTTTGGAAGTTGGGACTTGGGAGTTGGCATTCTGCGAGTTGTTATGCGCGAGCGCCGGTGTTTCCGGTCCCTGCGCCGACAGCCTGCATCGGTTCGCCCGGATAGACGAAGGTCAGCCACTTGTGACTGTCGGGAACCTCGCCGTTGATGAGGTCGAAGAACGCCTTCTGGATCTCCGTGGTGATCGGACCGCGCGTGCCGTTGCCGACCTTGATCTTGTCCACGGTCCGGATCGGCGTGATCTCGACCGCCGTCCCGGCGAAGAACGCCTCGTCGCAAATGTAGAGCAGCTCACGCGGCAGCATCTCTTCCCGCACTTTGTAGCCGAGATCGCGCGCGAGGGTGATCACGCTGTCGCGCGTGATGCCGGGCAGGATCGAGGCGGTGAGCGGCGGGGTATAGAGCATGCCTCCGCGCACGACGAAGAGGTTCTGGCCGCTGCCCTCGCTCAAATAGCCGAAGGTGTCGAGTGCGATCCCTTCGCTGTATCCCTCAGTGATCGCCTCCATCTTGATCAGCTGCGAGTTCGCATAATTGGCCGAGGTCTTCGCGAGCGTGGGGAAGGTGTTCGGCGCGGCGCGCGACCACGAGCTGACGCGGACGTCGACGCCGTTTTCGAGCGCATCCTTTCCCAGATACGCGCCCCACTCCCACGTGAGGATGGCCGTATCGACGGGGCAGGGGAACGGGTTGACGCCGAGCGCGTTATAGCCGCGGTAGATGATGGGGCGGATGTAACAGGCCTTCTGTTTGTTGGCGCGTATGGTGTCGAGGACTGCATCCGTGAGCGTCGCCTGATCGAGCGCAGGATCCATCCGATAGATCCGCGCCGAGTCGAAGAGCCGCTTCATGTGTGTATCGAGCCGGAAGCACGCGGAACCGCGCGGCGTGTCGTAGCAGCGCGCTCCTTCGAAGACGCCGCTGCCGTAATGGATGACGTGCGATGCGATGTGGATCCTGGCGTCGTCCCAGTCGACGAGCGAGCCGTTCATCCAGATTTTGCCGGTGCCGCTGAACGCCATCTCAAACTCCGATCTTCTCTTGATACGCACGCGGTCGCGGCTGCGCCGCGACTACCCTCCGGCGCGTGCTCATGGCTCACTCCGCTACGCTCGCGCTTCGTCGCTCGCTCCGCTCCGTTCGGCCTGCGTTCGCCGATCGACCGCGATCATAGCACAGCGATCCCTCTCAACTTGCGGTCCAATCAGGACTTGCGCTGCACAGCGCTACTGTTTTTCGTTACAAAAAGGGCACCGATCCGTGCGCGCATGCAGAGGTTTGCGACAATGCCAGCAGAATCGCGCCGCCGGCGTTTCGCGCGCGCGCAGCCGCGTCTGGATCCCCTGGGCTTCGTCGCGCGATCCACGGGCCGGCCCGTCGGCTCGCTGTGGCGTCCGTCGCGGGGCCGTGCTGCCGCGGGCCGCGAGTACATCCTCGAGCAGCTCGGTCGGTCGCTGGTATCGGGCACCGACTTCCGGCGCCATGGCGTGCATGACGATGTCGCTGATCAGTTTTGGAATGGACGGATTCTTCAGCCGCGGAGGCGACACCAGCTCGCCAGACATGAGCTTGCCGAGGTCCGCCGGCGCGGGCGCGTCGTAAGGCAGGATGCCCGTCAGCATCTGGTACATGGTCACGCCCAGCGAGTAGATGTCCGAGGCGAAGACCGCCTTGCCGTGGAACTGCTCTGGTGCCATGTAGGGCGGGCTGCCAATGACCGTCGTGCCGTGAGCGGCGATCTCGAGAAAGCGGGACGTACCGAAGTCGGCGACCTTCAGCATGTCGTTGTCGGTCACGAGCACGTTGGCCGGACGCAGGTCCCGATGGATCACGCCCTGCCGGTGCGCATGATCGACGGCGTTGCAGATCTGGCAGGTGAAGTCGAGCGCCCGGTTCAACTCGAGCGGTCCGATCGCACCGATGATGTTCTCGAGCGTTTCACCGGGCACGTATTCCATCACGATGAAGAAGACGTTCTCTTCTTTTTCTGCGGTGATGATCGAGACGATGTTTGGATGACTGACACTGGCGAGCAGGCGGGGCTCCCGCAGCAGCTCACCGAAATCCAGGTTCTGGCGGTGTGGCACCTTGATCGCCACGCGCTTGTCGATCCACGTGTCCTGCGCGAGGTAGACGGTGCCGAAGCCGCCGCTCCCGAGCGGAGCGATGATCTTGTACTTCCCGAGGGACTGGCCCTTAAAAAGCAATGCTGAAGGTTGGAGGCTGAAGGCTGAAGTAAGGGTGCAAGGGTGAACGATGCAAGTTAACGAACGCTGCAGTATAGCGACGCTGCAGCAGTATGACCACGGCTGCAGTATAGCGACGGCTGCAGTATAGCGATAATACGGCGGTGCTGCCGCGATTCTATGCGCCGGATCTCGATGCGGACATCGGACGCGTCGCGCTGCCGATCGACGAAGCACGACATCTGACGCGCGTGCTGAGGTTGGGCGCCGGTGATGAGGTCAGCGTATTCGATGGCCGCGGCGCAGAGTTTCGCGCCGTCGTGGAGGTGGCGGTGCGCGACACTGTCGCCGTCCAGTTGCTCGAACCGGTGCCGGTCCCGCTGCCGCTTCCGATCGAGATTTTTGTCGTCCAGGCGGTGCTGAAGGGCAGCAGCATGGATGACGCGGTACGCGACGCGACGATGATGGGTGCCGCCGCGATTCATCCGGTGCTTACGGCGCACACTGACGTCAAGACCATGGTCGCGACTCGCGCCGCAGCGCTGGACCGCTGGCGGCGCATTGCGCTCGCCGCCGTCAAGCAGAGCCGACGGGCGACGCTGCCGACGATCGAACCTGCGCGCGCGTTCGCTGATTGGCTCTCCTCCCCGGCAGGGGAACTTCGTCTGCTGTTCGCGGAGCCTTCAGTAGCGTGCCCGACGCGTGCGGTGCGGTCGCTGCTCGCGAAGCCTGTTCCGGCGTCGGCGGCGATTCTTCTTGGTCCTGAAGGAGGATGGTCGTCCGGCGAGGTGGACGCCGCCGTGGCCGGTGGATGCATCGGTGTGACGCTCGGTCCCCTCAC
>DATLLF010000299.1:0-5195 GCA_035537955.1 Vicinamibacterales bacterium
GCTGCGGCCGGCACCGCCGATCGCAGCTCGATGCTGCGTCAGTCGCTGATCGCGCTGCAGGTTGCGCTCTCTCTGGTGCTCATCATGTGCGCGGGCCTGCTCGGACGCAGCCTCGACAATCTGCAGAAGCAGGACTTCGGCTTTCAGGCGGAGGGGCTGTATTCCGCATCACTGGCGCCATCACTGGCGACGACGCCACCCGACCAACTGCGGGCGATCTATGCCGGCGCACGCGAGCGGCTGATGCGGATCCCCGGCATCGCGAACGTCGCCTTCGCACTGTACAGTCCGATGTCAGGAGATAACTGGGCATCGAGGATCTCTGTCGAGGGGCACGGCACATCCGAGCAACTCGACGCGTCGTGGAACCGCATCAGCCCCGGGTACTTCGATACCGTCCGGACCGCTCTCCTGCGCGGACGCTCGTTCGACGACCGCGACGGTCCTGACGGTCCGCTCGTCGCCGTGGTCAGCAAAACGTTCGCCGACCGATTCTTCGGAGCAGCAGATCCGATCGGACGCCGCTTCGGTTTCACCACCGCGACGGGTGCCTCCGCGCACGAGTTCGAGATCATCGGTGTGGTCGCGGACGCGAAGTACCAGGATGGATGGCGGCCACCTTACGCAACCTTTTTCATGCCGTTTCTTCAGCAGGGCAGCGGGGGCCGCATGACATCCGAGGGTCGGCGGTACGATCGCTCGCATTTCGCGCAGGCGCTGCTCGTGCGCACCGAACGCGCCGTCCCGGACCTCGAACGCGCACTCCGCGTCGGGCTGGGTGAAGTGGACGCGCGCCTGATCGTGCGCACTTTCCTCCCGATGCAGGAGCAGATCGCCGGGAACTTCAATCTGGAGCGGCTGATCTCACGGCTGACGATCGCCTTCGGATCCGTTGCACTGCTGCTCGCGTGCCTCGGCATCTACGGCGTGACCGCCTACTCAGTGACGCGGAGGACGCGAGAGATCGGGATCCGTATGGCGATCGGCGCCTCGCGGCCGCGCGTGCTCGGCACCATCCTGCGCGGCGCGCTCGTGCAGCTCGCCGTGGGCGTCGCAGTGGGCCTGCCTGCCGCCTTCATCGTTGGACGGCTGCTGCAATCCACGCTGTTCGGCGTGAGCGGTCGGGATCCGCTTGTGCTCGGCGCCGGTCTGATGATCCTTGGGATCGCCACCACCACCGCCGCACTGGTGCCAGCGCGACGCGCCGCCACGATGGACCCCGTGCGCGCGTTGCGGGTGGAATAAAGGAAACTTCAAACCGCCAACTTCCAAGGTGCTGGTCAGCTGACGCTGCTTGGAATTTGGAAGTTGGACGTTGGAAGTTGAAATCAGATCCGCCGCCTCTGCTCGCGCAGCAGGAACTTGTGCCATGCGTCGCGATCCGACGATACCTGGAGCGGTGTGAGGGCCATGAGGCCCGTCGGACCGATCGCTTTTTCCAGATAGCGGACCTCCGCCAGCCCGGCGACGAGCTCGTCATCCATCGGCAGGTCGAGGCCCGCCTCGCGCGCCATCAACATTCCTTTGGCGCGGATCCCCAGCTCCAGCTCGAGACGCATGAGGCAGAACATGTCGGCAACGACAGGGCCCGGAAAACGCGATCGCAGTTCTTCCAGATAGGCACCCAATCGCGTCCGACCGAAATCCTGCGAGAGCACCAGCTTCAGGAGCTCGACGTCGAGGTCGAGCCCGGCGCTCATCCACTCGCGCGTCGCATGCTCGCTGCGTTCGAACGTCATCATCACGAGTGGCGGCAGGACGGCGATGAGCACCAGCGTCGCAACGAGCGGCGGCAGCACGAACTGGTTGTACACCGCATGAAGCGCAATGGCGGCGAGCGCTCCGGGAACGAAGACGCTCAACCCCTGGCCGGCACGGCGGCTGGCGAGTGACTGCGCCGCAATTGCGGCGATGGCCGTAGTCGCGCCGTGCAGGATCGCGGCGCCGAACCCGCGAATGAGCCAGAGCACCACGCCAGCCGAGGGCATTGCGAGCAGGTAATACGCATTCTCGACGAGCGCGAAACCCGTGCCGACCGCAAAGCCGACGATTGCCGCATCGACGGGGAAGCCGACGCGCCTGAACCTGATGGCGTAGACGACGAAGAGGAGCTTCAGCGACTCCTCCACGATCGGCGCGATCGCACGGGTGACAACGGGGATGGGCACGCCGGCGCCGTCGATCAGGCGCGTATTGATGAAGAGCGCAACGGCTGCCGCCAGCACACCAGCCGCCAGCGCCAGGCCGACGAACCTGATCGGAACCAGCTTGAAGCTGTCCATCACGATGAGCAGCGCGAGGAGGCAGAGGACGGGCGCCAGCGCCGCCGTGAGGTTGACCATGTGTTCGGCTTCGGGCTTCCGGCTCCCGGCTTATCGCAGGACCTTGAACGAGACCATGAATTCGCGGCGCGGCGAGAAGCCGTCCTCGAAGGCCGTCGCGGCCCCGACCGAGAGCATCATGTCGAGGTTCGACAGCGTGGTCAACTGGAAGTCGAGCTGTCCGCCGATGTTCGAGACCTCGCGCCTGAACGCATGATGATCCACGTCGGTGACCAGGACGCCGGCGAAGATCGCCGGGCGCATCCAGGTGAGATAGAAGCCCGGCGTGCCCAGACGGCTGAATCGCAGCGGCGGAAGATTCCACTCCAGTGTCGACTTCACGTAATTGCGTCCGCCGAGCTCGTTGATATCGGCGCCCGGAAACGCGTAGTACTCGCGGTAGCGCTTCGCCTCACCATGGTCGACCCAGTTGTTGCCGAAGCCGCCGAAGAAGAAGTTCGAGAACGGGTCCTCGCGGGAGCCTGGTGACATGCCCGCGGCGCTGCGCAGCCAGACCGACGAGTGCGGGATCGGCAGCGGCATCCCGATATCGAACGTTGAATGCGCACGAGTCGCCCAGGTTCCTGCGGCACGGGTTCCGTCGACGGTCAGCGACCAGCGCCTGCCCTTCTCATCGTCCACTCGTCCGAGCGACGAGCGCATGTACTGTCCTTTCAGCGTGGCCTCGTATGCGAAGAGCTGCTCGACGTCGACCGTGATGTTCTGGTATTGCGGGAGGCGGTCGATGTTGCCGGCGAACATCGCGTCGGTTTCGAGGTCGATGCGGCGCGGTTCGTCGAAGACGACCGTGCGGTGATACCCGAGGCCCGCCGTATATCCCTTGCGCCCCGTCTTCGTCGGCCCGAACAGGTCGTAGAAGCTGGCGTCGTTGTAAGTGGCGCGCGCGCGCCAGTCGTAGCGCTGGTAGTCGGCGCGCAGGTGCACGCGTTCTTCGCTATCGAGCGACCCGCTCGGAGTGTAGGACGCGGAGAGATTCAGGCGGTTCAACTGGAGAGGGTCTGAAAAGTTTGCGCGGACGCCGACCGCCGCGTAGTTCTTGTAGCCCTGCACCATGGGGTAGATCGATTCACGCTGCAGGCCGCCGGCAAGACGGTAAACACGATCGACGAGATGTTTTTCTTCGAGCTTCACGTCGTTGGGCGAGCCCACCATCCACGTCTTGAGCACCGGATGCGCGTCGACGAGCCGTTCGCCGAAGAACGTGATCGCGCTCACGTCCTTCAGGGGTGTTGCGGTAATACGCGTCGGAACGAACCCGGCGCCCGAATAACGGAACACGAACAGTTCCCCATCCTCGGGCCTGGGAACGGGTCTGAAGAATCCCGTTTCGGCATTGCTCAAAGCCGAGACGTCTTTCGTCGCGATGTCGTAGCGGAAGATATTGGATACGCCTGTGTAGTAGGAGCTCCCCACGAGCGCATTACCGTCCGGGGTGAACACGAAGCCCGATGGAACCGACGGACCGAAGTCGAACGTGGCCTCCGGCGTCACGTCGCCCGCGAGCAGACGCTGCGTGCTGAAGATGCGGACGTCCTGTTTGCCGCTGATTTCGCCGAACGAAGCGGAGAGGCGCGTGCCATCCGGCGAGACATCGAGGTCGTAGACCACGGTGCCGTACGGCCAGGTATGAACGCGCGTCCATTGCTTGTACGGCGGCTGGATCCGCACGAGCGATACGAGGCCGTTCAAATGTCGGATGCCCCATATCGTCTTGTCCGCCTGGCTGAAGGCGAGATCGCCGATCCGCGCGTCCTTCATAAGGAGCTCGGTCTTGTGTGTTCGCGGATCGAGGCGAACGAGGTCACGGTGCGCCCCGTTGTCGGTGGTGTAGAACAGCTGCTGCCCGGCGGGGTCGAAGGCCAGTGACGTGACGGTGTAGATCACCGGCCCCTTGATGTCGACGAGCCGTTCGAGCTCACCCGTCGCGACGTCGATCGCCCCGACGTGGGCGACGACGCCCGGATAATTGAAGGCCGCGTACAGTTTCCCCGCTTGCGGATCGTAGTAGGCGCGCGACACCGAACCGAGCGCTCGCGAGGACACATCGCGATAGGGCGTGGTGGGAAACTGACGGATCGCTTCGAGGTTCTTCTGCTGGAAGCCGCGCTCCCATTCGACCCAGGCGCGCCACGCGTCCTCCAGCGATCGTCCGAAGACCTTCTGGAAGTGGCTCGAGTAATAGGCGCGGCTCCCCTCCTGCCGCCGAACCCATTCGATCAGCTTCTCGGGAGAGTACGTGTTCGCGAGCCACGTCATGAACCGCGTACCGTAAAGATACGAGTTGATCTGCAGCTGGAAGTCGACCTTCGTGCCTTCGGACACGAGACCGAGCGGATCGTAGAAACGGGCGTCGTCGCGGACCATGGCGCGAAACACCATCTCGTCGTAGCCGCTCTGCGCGCGGCCGATACCCCCGGCCATCCATGTATCGATGAACACGGCAATGCCTTCGTGATACCAGCGTGGGGCTGCGGCACGCGGCGCGGTCAGATACGAGTAGAGAATCGTTTCCGGTTGCTCTGAAATCGCGCTCACCTTGCCACCGAACAGGCGGCGGAACATGCGGTCCCGGTGCGTGGCCTGGTCCATCGTGGCCACGTGCACCAGCTCGTGATTCATGATGGTGTTCATCCGCTCGTTGGCGGCGATCGTCTCGAACGCAAAACTGAGGGGCGATACCTGCACCAGCATCGTGCTGCGGGGGAGCACTGACACGCCGGCGTTGCCGAAGTCCTCGAAGTCCGCGAGCAGAATCGTGATATCGGTGTCGGGTTCGTACCCGAGCAGCCGCAACTGGAAGGCGAGCGAGTTGAAGAACGTTCTGGCGGCGTAGGGAACCAGGTACGACTCGGT
>DATLLF010000300.1:0-12306 GCA_035537955.1 Vicinamibacterales bacterium
TGAAGGGATCTACCGCCCTGCGAATTCGAGGTGCCAGTTCTGAACGAGTGATAGCGCCGCCCCCCCGGTGGTGGTCTTCGACAACGGCATGGCGGTGATGCCTGACTTGCCATCGGGTGTGAGCTCGTAGAACGGCGCCCATCCCGAGTTCCATTCGAACAACCGCTGCGCTCGGCCGATGGACGGATCGTTGCCGCCGCTGACCGGGACGGACATGAATTCGCCCCCCGGGGTCCGGTACACGACGGCATCGCCGGGTCCAGTGAAGCGGCACCATCCGCCACCGTCGTCTGACGACAGCTGCCACTTGCCATTGCCATCGGGCAACCGAGTCAGAAAGATGTGATCGCGGCCTATTTCGCCCGAAACGTAGGCCACGAATCGTCCGTCCGGCGAGACGGCGGGGAAGCGGGCGCCCATGTGCGCGCCGCCAAGGCGATGGAGCTCGGCAGACCTGGCAAGATCGACCCAGACGACTTGCCAGAACCTGCTGTTGGCCGCTCGCTGATTGAAAACCAGCCGACGGCCGTCGCTTGTCAGCGTCGGGAAACGGGCGTTCTCGGCGAGCACCCGCTCTGGTGCGCCGGGGTCGCCGCCCTTGATGACGAGATCCGGCCGGCCGTTGTTCGAGCGCACGAAGACGACCTCGCCGGTCGTGCCGATCCACTGGGGCGTTATGTCAGACCGGCCGGTCGTCAGCCGGCTTCGTGCACCAGTTGCGACCTCGTAAATCCAGATGCCGTCTGACGCGGACGCGAGCAGACGGCGGCGATCCGGCGACAGCGCCACGCCTTCGATCCACTCCTGCGGCGGTGCGATGACGGTGCCGGTACGGCCGTCCAGCGTGAACCAGGTGAGCTGCCGCACGATCTGCTGGGGACCCGCGCGATACAGCAGCGTGCCGTCGCGCCCGACGCTGAGGTCCGATCCGCCCCCGATGAGGAACGGCTCCCCTGTGACTCGGGATTGCTTTACGTCGAACGGCACCGCCCAGAGGTTGGCATCCGGGGATTGCCTGACGAACACCAGGTGTCCGGACGGCGAGTACTGCGGCCCGCTGACGTTCGGCACTTCCAGGACGATCGAGAGCGTGCCGTTCGACAAGACCCCCAGTGCATTCACTCCCTCCTGCCGATGCACCGCGGCGACGAGTGCGCCGCCCGGGAGCGGTGCGACATCGTGGAGATCCACTCCGATCGCGTCCGGCAGCTTGAAGAATTCGCGAGGTTCTCCGCCGCCGCTCGAAACCTTGTAGAGCGATCGGCCCGATGCCTGGCTGATGATCAGTGAGCCATCAGGCATCCACACACCGGAATTGCCATCGAGGGGCGCCTGGACTGCCGGAAGTGCGGCCACGCTCACGACCGGCCCCCCGGGCGCCGGGACCTTCAGCAATTCCTCCGCGCGGAAGAATGCGATCCACGCACTATCGTGCGACCAGAAGGGACGACTGCCCCCTTCGGTGCCGGGGAGCTCGCGCGGCGTCCACTCCTGGAGCGACTGGACCCACAGTCGCGAGCGCAATCGGTAGACGACCTTCTTGCCGTCAGGTGACAGCACGGGGAGGCTGACCCCGTTGCCATCCTGCTGAAGCGCGACATATGACTTGCGCAGCTGAACGTCAGCTGCTGGACGCCAGCGGTAGCCGGTGCCAATGCCGATGGCCGCGCAGGCGAGCGCGAGGCTGGCCCAGGACCACCACCGCGATCGGGCGGTCTTCTGCGGCACCGCTGATATCGCTGCCGGCGCACTGAACACGCGTCGCGGATCGGAGAGCAGCAGACGCGCCTCGCCGATGTCGCGCAGGCGTTGCTTCGGATCCTTCTCCAGGCATCTCGTGAGCAGGCCGCGCAGCGCTGGCGGCGTGGTTGCCGGGAGCTTCGTGAGGTCGGGTTCATCGCGCAGGATCGCGGAGATCGTTTCGCTGATCGAGTCCGTCTGGAATAGCTGACTCGCGGTCAGCATCTCGTACAGGACGCAGCCAAACGCCCAGATGTCCGCGCGGCGGTCCACCGCCTTGCCACGTGCCTGTTCCGGAGCCATGTAAGCGGCCGTGCCCACGACCGTACCGAGTTGCGTCGCCGCCGCCGTCAACGTCGGTGACTGCGCTGCGCTGACAGATGACGCCGCGGGATCAATTGCTTTCGCAAGGCCGAAATCGAGGACCTTGACCGTGTCGTCGGATCGGATCCTGATATTGGCCGGCTTGAGATCGCGATGGATGATCCCGCTCTCGTGGGCAGCCTCGAGCGCCTCCGCAATCTGACGCGATGCGGCGATGACGTCCTGGAGTGGCATCGGTCCGCGCGCGAGGCGCTGCGCGAGGTCCTCGCCGTCCACCAGTTCCATGACGAGAGCTGGCGGTTCTTCGAGAACTGCAAAGACCTGCGCGATATTCGGGTGATTGAGCCCGGCGAGGAGGCGTGCTTCACGCTCGAACCGCTCGAGACGCTCAGGGTCCGCCGCGAAGAGCGCCGGCAGAACCTTCAGCGCAACGTCTCGATCCAGTCTGGTGTCGTGCGCCCGGTAGACTTCCCCCATTCCGCCAGATCCGATGAGGGAATCCACCACGAGCGAACTGATGCGTGTGCCGGGCGTCAGCGGCACGAGCGAGTCATGGAGCGGAAGTATAGCGGATCGTTGATCAGCGATCCGATACTCCGATCCTGACGTCTTCCGTCTTCCCGTTCAGATCTCCTGTGACGATGAGCGTTCCCTCCGGCCGGATGCCGCAGCCGAACCTGGCGAAGAACGGGATCGTCGTTGACGTGGGGAGCGGCGGAAGAGCGGCGATGCCCGGCAGCGTCACCGGTGTCGTCGTCGGAATCGACGAGACGGAGGACGACGGCGTCGGGAGGCGAATGATCTCCGGCAGCGTCCGCGTACCTACAAGGTCGATGAACTGAAAGCGCAAGCCGCTCAGCACGACGTCAGGACCGCGCAGGTTTATGACGACGCGGACCCCGAACGCTGGCAGTCCTTCGCAAAAGAGCGGGAGGAACTCGGGTCGCGCCGAAAGCGGCTCTGCGGTGATGGATGCCTGCAGTCCTCGAGACGCCGGCGCAGTCGGCGTGTCCCCGCCATTTTCACAGCCGGCGAGCGTCAGCACTGCCAATGAGAGAAACACCGGTGCGTACCTGATGGTGCGCTGGTACATAAGTCACCTCGCGTCAGCTGCGCAAGCAAGGGACGTGCGAGGCATCCGCGAGCGCGCGCTATAATCGCGCGCCATCTAACCTGAACTGCAGGAATGTCATCGGCGCAGGATCATGACCACCGCTCGCGTCGCGCCGACAGCGCCCATCCAGGGCACCGAACGCATGGACACGCTCGATGCCGTGCGGGGCGCCGCTGTTCTCGGCATTCTGCTCGTCAACATCCTGCCGCTCTCCGGTCACGCGTTCGTGCCGCCCGAAGCGCACCTCGCGCTGCCGCTCGCGAGCTGGCACGAGCCGCTGTTCCGGCTGATGTTCGTGTTCGTGGAGACAAAGTTCTACTCGATGTTCTCCTTTCTTTTCGGGGTCGGCTTCTCCGTCTTCATCGGCCGCGCGTCTGCGCGCGGGGCGGACGCCATCCGTCTGTTCAAGCGGCGGCTGATCGGGCTCCTGCTGATCGGCCTGGTGCACACCACGCTGATCTGGATGGGAGACATCCTCGCGACGTACGCGGTGATCGGCTTCGCGCTCATCCCGTTCGTCGGGAAGAGCGATCGTACTGTGATCCGCTGGGCAGTCACGATGCTGCTGCTGCCGATCGGCCTTTACGCGCTGATCCTCGGCATTGCGGCGATCTTCAGCCCGCAGGGTGTGCACTACGGCGCCGGGGAGGTGCCGGCGAGTGGCGTGCCACCGTTTCTCGAGCCGGCGGTCCACAGCTTCGCCTCAGGCACGTACATCGAAGTGGTGAAAGGCAACATCATCTTCACGCTCGCGGGAGTGGCGCGGCGCCTTGCGCTGATGTTCTTTCCGCGCGTGTTCGGGATGTTCCTCCTCGGGTTTTACGTCGGCCGTCGGAACATGTTCGCCGAGATCGATCGGCACACGCTGCTCCTGCGGCGCGTGTTCCTGTGGGGAACGGTGATCGGCCTGCCGCTTTCATACGCAGGTGCTCTGCTCGAGGGGAACAGCATGGCGGCGCCGAACGTACTCGGCTTCGTCGAGACGACCGTGAAGTCGATCGGCGCTCCACTGCTGTCACTCGCGTATGCGGCGGGCCTCTGCCTGTTGTTCCAGCGCGCGAGAGCACTGCGACGCGCATTCGCGGCGGCCGGTCAGATGGCGCTCACCAACTATCTGATGCACAGCATCGTGGGCGTCGCGATTTTCTACGGGATGGGACTCGGGCTCTTCGGACGTGTGCCGCTGGCAATCGTCGTCGCCGGGGCGATTGCGTTCTTCGCGCTGCAAACGGTCCTGAGCCGATTGTGGCTGTCACACGCGGCGTTCGGACCGGCAGAGTGGGTGTGGCGGATGTTCACGTACCGACGCAGGGTGCCGCTGTTCTGAGAGCTGTGTCAATGCCGAATGCATTGGGCATTGACGAACCCGCACCGTTCAGATCGCGCTCGTCTAATCGAAGCGCTGCTCGTCGGCGCTCGGGCCGTAGATCGAAGGAACAGGCACCTCGTTCATACGCAGATAGACGGTCAGCTGGCCGCGATGGTGGGCCAGATGATTGATGGTCTCGCGCAGCACCAGATGACGCGGCTTCTCTGAGACGACGGTGCCAGCGACGAGCAGGCGCCAGGGTTTCATCAAGTGCTCTTCGCTTGCGTCCGTGAGTGCGGCGCGCGCGTCGTTCACGCCCTTGTCCAGCGCGTCGAGCAGATCCTTTCGCGTCTCGAGCCTGTGCGCGAATGAGGAGCCCCCGCCGGGCGGATTCAGATCGAATTCATCTTTCTGCAGCATCATCGTGATCCACGAGGGCATCGTCGAGACGAGCATCGCCAGGCGTCCGAGCGGCATCGACTTCTCGTGCGGCTTCCAGTCGCCGCGTCCTTCAGGAATCCGTTCGATCGTGCGGCGCGTGATCGCTCCCTCACGTGCGAGCTCCTCCGAGAACAGGTCCGTCAGCTTCATCGTTCCTCCTGTCTATGTGTCGGATTCTAATGCGAATGCTTCTACAGCTTTGATAACCTCCGCGGTATGAAACGAGTCTTTGCCGCCCCACTGCTCGCGCTGCCGCTCGCGGCGATCGCTCTCTCCGCTCAGCAGCGGGCACCGGAGATCGAGTCGATCCGCCAGGCGGACATGAAGGCTGACCTTTTCTTCCTCGCCTCGGACCGCATGGCGGGCCGGCTTACCGACACGCCGCAAAACGCTATTGCGGCCGACTGGGTCGCGTCTCGCTTCGAACGGCTGGCGCTCGTGCCCGTCGGCGATGGCGGTTCGTACTTCCATAAGTATCGGCTCGGTGTTGCGACGTTGGGCAGCACCAACCAGTTGAGCGCCGGCAGCATGCCCGCGGACTGGTACCCGTTGCGGTTCAGCGGCAGCGGCACCGCAAGAGGGGACGTCGTGTTCGTCGGTTATGGGATCTCGTCACCCGCGCGCGGGTACGACGATTACAGCGGCGTCCGACAGGTTGACACGCGCGACGGGCCATCGCGGCGTGAGGTTGCCGCACCGAACGCAGCGATCAGAGGAAAGATCGTGATCGCGCTCGACCACGAGCCAGGCGAAAACGATCCGAACAGCTTGTTCGATGGGGTGGTCACGTCGCAGGCATCGAATCAGATGCATAAAGCGATGGCCGCGCAGGCCGCTGGCGCGGCGGCGATCCTCTTCGTGAGTGACGTGCACAACCATCCGCAGCAGGCCGGAGACGGTCAGCTCCGCGGATTCTGGGGCGCGGCGCCGCAGCCGCCGCGCTTCCCCTCCTACATGCTCGGCGCCTGGCTCGAGAAGATCACGATCCCCGCCGCGCAAGTGTCGCCCGCACTCGTGCAGAAGCTGCTCGCGTCGGCCGGCATCGGCCGAACATTGGAAGATCTGGGAAAGGCATCCGACACGGCCACCGGTGCGCAGCCGTTACCGCTCAGCGGCGTACAGCTCGAGATCACCACCGCTGTGGAGCGCAAGATGATCGACGATCGCAGCATCGTCGGTCTCATCGAGGGATCCGATCCGAAACTGAAAGACGAGCTCGTGATCGTCTGCCGCCATTACGATCACGACGGCGTGAACGGAGAGAACGTGCTCAACGGCGCGGACGACGACGGCTCGGGCACCGTCGGCGTGATGGAGATCGCGGAGGCGTATGCGCTCGCGGCACAAAAGGGGCAGCGGCCGAAAAGGTCCGTGCTGTTTGCCGCATGGAACTCGGAGGAACGCGGGCTGCTCGGCGCGTGGGCGTACACCGAACGTCCGCTGCGTCCGCTCGAGAACACCGTGGCAGTGCTGAACATGGACATGATCGGGCGCAACGAGGAGGTGCCGGAGAACGGCGGCAACCGCTTCCGCGGCCTCGATGTTCAGACTGCCGAATCGAACGCGAACGCGGTGAACATCATCGGCACGACGCGCAGTGAGTCCCTCAAACAAGTCGTCGAGAAGGCGAACACCAGTATCGGGCTGACACTTCGCCTTCGCTACGACAACAACATTTCACAGCTGATGCGACGCAGCGATCACTGGCCCTTCCTCAATCGCGGCATCCCTGCGGTGTGGGTGCACACGGGTCTGCACCCCGACTATCACACCGCGGCCGACGATGCCGATCGGATCAACTATCCGAAAATGGAAAAGATCGCGCGCATGGTCTATCAGGCGAGCTGGGATCTTGCCAACCAGAGTGGCAGGCCTGCCCTGAATAAGTGAGTGGGGTACACAGCAACTCCCAACCGCCAGCTACCAAACTGCCAAACTGCGTGCGTCGATCAAAGGCTGTTCGGAAGTTGGGAGTTGATCAAGTCGCAGCGAAAGGCAGAATGTTGGCGTTCAGACAGAAGAGATTCTCGGGATCGTACCTGGTCTTGAGACGCGCGAGGCGCTCGTAATTCGGCCCGTATGCGACCGCCACGCGATCCGCTCCCTCGTCTTCTCCGAGCTCGTTGACGTAAACGCCGCCGGCGACGTGTGGCCGCATCCGGGTCCACGCGTCGCGGGCCCATGCGATGTTCGGCGCGTCCTGCGCTCGATCGTTCCACAGCGAATAGATGCCGACGTGATACCCGCTTCTGTGCGGGAAGGCGGTCGCCGTTGGATGCACGCGGCTCGCGACGCCGCGGATGGGGAAGAAGAGCATCGATGAAAGCGGCGAAGGCACGCGGCTGAACGCGTCGACGGCAACCGCGATCACCTCGTCGGAGATCTCGTTCACGAACTCCGCCTTCCAGTAGTTCAGCAGGTTCGGCGGCATCGCCTGTTCGAGCATCGCCTGCTGGGCAAGGTAGGGCATGGGGCCGATCACGTCGAGCACCGGCTCACCGAATTGCTTGATCGGCGCGACGAGCCGCTGCCCCTCGCCGAGATCGCCTGGATAGGCGACCGCGATCCCGCACGCTTTGTGTCCGTCGGGCGCGGTCATGAGCACCATGGCGGCGACGAGCTCGTCAGGCGCGCCCTTCATGAACTCGTTGTAGAACTTCATGACTTCTGCGGCACGCACGAAGGGATGCACGACAAGGCCACCGATGATTGCCGGGCCGACTTCATGCAGCCGGTAGGTGAAGGACGTGACCACACCGAAGTTGCCGCCACCGCCGCGAAGCGCCCAGAACAAATCGGCGTTCTCTGCGTCGCTCGCGCGCACGCGCTCCCCTGTGGCAAGTACGACATCCGCGGCGAGCAGGTTGTCGACGGTCATCCCGAACTTGCCTTCGAGCCAGCCGAAGCCGCCGCCCAGCGTCAGGCCTGCAATGCCGGTGTCGCCGACCGTCCCGCCCGTCGTCGCAAGGCCATGCGCTTGTGTCTCGCGATCGAAGTCCTGCCAGCGGGCGCCGGGTTCCGCGGTGGCCGTGCGGGCGGACGTATCGACGCGTACGGTCTTCATCTCGGCGAAATCGATGACGATCCCTTCATCGCAGGTGCCGCGTCCGGCAATGCTGTGTGCGCCTCCGCGCACCGCGAGAGGAAGGCCCAGCTCGCGGGCGAACCGCACCGCGGCGCTGACGTCCGCGGCATCACGCGGACGCGCGATCAGCGCAGGGCGCTTGTCGATGATCGCGTTCCACACGCGACGGGCCAGGTCGTAGCGTTCGTCCGTGGGGGTGATGACGTCGCCGCGATGCGTCTGCCGGAACTTCTGGAGTGTTTCGTTCGAAAGGGACATCAGAAGGAAAATGGTAGATGGAAAATGGAAGATGGTAAAGATCCATCGACCATCGACCATCTACCACCACGTTACCGTCGCCTGAGTTCGAGCGGTGAATCGAGCCTGATGCGGACGATCGTGCCCGGAGGCAGGTCGATGTCCTTGCCTTCAGTCGCGGCAATCACGCCACCGGTGCCAACCGCTGCGCCGATCAGCGCGCCCTTCACTCCCCCGATGATGCCGCCGACGATGGCGCCGACCGCGCCGGCCGTGCCGACGGTCTTACCTTCTTCGAGCACGCCGCGGCTTTCGTACACCTCGGTCGCCATCGCACGGAGCGGATACTCCCGGCCGTTCACTTCGATCTGATCGAACGCCAGCGTGAGCCTGCCGACGCGATCGATGTTGCCCGCCTTGTCCACATTGCTGACGATCCCGCGCACGAGGGACCCGGCAGGGATCAGTACGCGGTCGTCCTGCATGAGGTCGGCGGCCGTGGTCGCTTCGAAACGCTGTTCGCGTGTGGCGGTTGCCGAGCTGAGCCCCGACTGCAGCCGCACAGCTATCAACTGGCCGACCGGGAGTCTGCCGGGCTCATCGCCCGTGACCTGCCTGGGTTCGCTGACGCTGCCGCTCGTGCCCACCGGCTGATCCGGGCCTGATGATGGCGGATAGTTGTCCGTCGAACTGGCACACCCGACACAGGCGACCAGCACCGC
The DNA here is from genome assembly GCA_035537955.1 of Vicinamibacterales bacterium. Lineage (GTDB taxonomy): Bacteria > Acidobacteriota > Vicinamibacteria > Vicinamibacterales > 2-12-FULL-66-21 > JACDCA01. The sequence goes on from DATLLF010000300.1 coordinate 8,973, forward strand.
CGTCGCGGCCATATTCCTCACCATATACATCGTTCTTGCCTCCCGGAAGGAGACTCGCAAACCGCGTTCCGGCCGACCGCGTGCGTACGATGTCACGGCAATTGCACCTGTCTGTGCAGAAGAGGTGAACGATGGCAGAAGCAACGACAGAACAGATCACTTGGAGCCATGACTTCGATCGGTCCCTGCAGGAGGCTCAGCAAACAGACAGGCTTCTCCTGCTCGACTTTTCAGCAGCACCAATGTGAACCGGATGCGCTCGGCTGGATGCCGAGGTGTACCCGGATCGCGAGGTCGCCGCGCTCATCACGCAACGCTTCGTTCCCGTGCGCGTCCACGCGAAGGACAACGCCGGTGAGTTCAAACGACTGGGAGCGATGTTCGATGCGCAGTGGACGCCGACCACACTGATGATCGATCCGCCGGCGACGGAGCGGCACCGCATCGAGGGCTTTCTTCCAAAGAAGGACTTCGTCTCGCAGCTGGAGCTCGGTCTCGCGAAAGCGGCATTCGGACGCGGCGCATTCGACGAAGCGCAGCGCGCGTTCGAGCACGTCCTGACGACCTATCCCGAAACGGACGCCGCACCAGAGGCGCAGTACTGGGCGGGCGTCTCGCGCTACAAGGCCACTGGCGACCCCACTGCACTGGCCGATACCGAGAAGCGCTTTAGAGTGAGGTACGCGGACTCGACCTGGGCGAAGAAGGCGTCCGTCTGGCGTCACTAGGGTTCCGGAAGCCGGAAGCCGGACGTATCAGCAATACGCGCCGGTGCACGGCGGCGGGGCGGTATCCGGCTTGCTCACAGCGCCGATCATCCCCGCGTGCAGCAGGCAGTGATAATTCGTGCCCGCCGCCGGCATCGTAACGGCGCGGCTCGTGGCGCCGGGCCCAATGTCGCCTGTGTCGAGCGTGCCGTCATTGAGTTGCACGCGGTGGACGACCGAGTCAGTGTTCCGGAAGACCACCTGCTGGCCGGCGGCCGTCGCGGGGTTCGGCGAGAACGACTGTGCGCCGCGATCGCCGATGATGTTGATCGTAATCGGCCCGGTCGGAGCCGGAGACGACGGGCTGCTGCCACCGCCGCACGCCCATGCCGCCGCGACGATGACGAGCGGGATGGCCTTCAGACACCAGGAACGCATAAGATCCCCTTTCAAAAGTCGAATAGGGAAAGGGTCCGCAAGCAACGTTCCATGCGAATCACCAATGAAATCGGTGTTCCTGCCGTGCGGCCGGTTTCATCACCCGTAAGCGCTTACGCGGGATGCCCAACGGGAAGCCGCGAGCCGGAAGCCGGAAGCCGCGAGCCGGAAGCCGCGAGCCGGAAGCCGCGAGCCGGAAGCCGCGAGCCGGAAGCCGGAAGCCGGAAGCCGGCAGCCGATATTGCTGAATGTCTGCCGGTGAGTTGACCGCGAACGCGTTCGTTGCCGCCGCGATCTTTCTCGCGGGTCGTAACAACATCCACACCTGGTGGACGGGCATCGTCGGCTGTGCGGTGTTCGCCGTGGTGTTCTTCAGCGCTCGCCTCTACGCCGACGTGACGCTGCAGGTGTTCTTCATCCTCACGAGCATTTACGGCTGGTGGAAGTGGCTGCATGGCGGAGCCGGTGGCGAGCTGCCGGTGCGCTTCTCGCCGCCGCGCCTGCTGATCGCGTCAGCGGCGGCTGCCACTGTGGTGGCGCTCGGATACGGCTGGCTCCTCCTCCGTTTCACCGACGCCTACGCGCCCTTTCTTGATTCGGTCGTCCTGGCGTTCAGCGTGCTGGGGCAGCTCCTGATGATGGAGCGCCGCGTCGAGAACTGGTGGGCGTGGCTCCTGGTGAACACCATCGCCGTTCCGCTTTATGCATCGCGCGACTTGTATCTGACAGCGGTGCTTTACGCGGCGTTCTGGATCAACGCGGTGGTCTCGCTGCGCAAATGGACTGCGCTTGCGCGCGCTTCGCCTGGTTGAATTGGGCGTTTATTCCTGCCGCAGCGCAATCAGCGGATCGACGCGCATGGCGCGGCGTGCGGGGAGGTAGCACGCGAGCGCTGCAACGCCAAGAAGTAGCGCAACGGTGACGCCGTAGCTCGCAGGGTCGAAGGGAGTGACACCGAACAGCATCGACGCGACCAGGCCCGCAAGGGCCAGTGCCGCGGCGATCCCGATGACGACGCCCAGGCTGGCCAGCTTCATTCCGCTGCCGAGCACCATGCGCAGAACGTCTCCGCGCTGGGCGCCGATCGCCATGCGGACGCCGATTTCCTGCGTGCGCTGGCTCACCGTGTACGCGACGACGCCGTAGAGGCCGACCGCGGCCAGGAACAGCGCGACGAAGGCAAAGAGCGACAGCAGCAGCATCGAGAAGCGGCGCTGCGCGACCGATTCGCTGACCATGCTTGCCAGAGGCATGATCGAAAACGCCGGCAACGTGCCATCGATCTCCCTGACGGCACCGCGCACGAGGCCTGACTGCGCTTCGGGATCGCCCGCCGCCTTGACCATCACCCACATCGAGCTGAACACGTCCTGCTTGTAGGGCACATACATCGTCGGGTTGACGATCGAATCGAGGCCGCCGTGATGGACATCGCCCACGATCCCCACGATTTCGTAGAAGCCGTCGGTGCCGTTACCGATATCGATGCCGCGCCCGATCGCCTCTTCGTTCGGAAAGTGGCGCCTGACGAACGCTTCGTCGACGAGCGCGACCTTCGGCGAGGATTCCGTGTCGCGGTCGCTGAACAGCCGGCCGCGTTTGAGTGGAATGCCGAGGGCGTCGAAATAGCCGGGGCTCACGACGCGGTGGTTCGCCGATGGCTCCTCACCGGGCTTCGCCGGCGGACGCCCCTGCAGCTCGAACGACAAGGTGTAGCTGCCGCGCATCGGAGCGGTCTGAACCATGCCGGCCGATCCGACGCCTGGCGATGAGCCGAGCTTCTCGAGCAGGCGGTCGTAGAACGCAATCCGGTTGTGTTCCTCGGGATAGGACGTCTGGGGAAGGGCAACTCGGAAGGCGAGCACACCGTCGGGCCGGAAACCTGGATCCACACCCGTGATCTTCGCGAAGCTGCGCAGCAGCAACGACGCGCCGACCAGGAGGACGAGCGACAGGGCGACCTCGGTCACGAGCAGCCCGCTGCGAATCCAGCGGCCGCCAGAGGTCGAAGACGATCGCCCGCCTTCCTTGAGGATGACACCGATGCCGCCGCGCGCGGCCTGCCAGGCCGGCGCGAGACCGAACAGCACGCCGGTCGCTATGGAAACGACCACCGCGAAGGCGAGCACCGTGCGATCGAGCGTGACGTCGAGGACGCGAGGGATGCTGCCGACTCCGAGCGTCTGGAT
>DATLLF010000301.1:0-4733 GCA_035537955.1 Vicinamibacterales bacterium
CAGGAAATCTTCCTGTTCGAGAAGCTCGGCGTGACGCAGGACGGCAAGGTGATCGGGCGCTTCCGCGCCACCGGCGTGCGGCCGAAAGTGTGCGAGCGGTTGAAGGCGTCGGGCGTTCACCTCGCCGCCGACATGTTCGAAGGCGTGACGGAGATCAGGTAATGGTGATCGTCGCCGTCGTCCTTGCGTTCGTCGTTGGTGTCGGGTTCGTGCTGGGCGGCGCGAAGTTCGCGTCGAACGTGCCGGCGATGATGATGCGCCGGAAGCTCGATACGCGCCTGAAAGAAATTGCCATCGGCGACCGGCCGGACTCCGAGCCGGCCAAGGCCCTGCTCAAGTCGCTGCACGAGGGACCGCTGCCCGCGCTCGACCGCGCGTTCGGCGACACTGCCCGCGGCCACGCGTTCGCCGAATGGATCGCGCAGTCAGGCACGAAGGCGAGCGTCAGTGCGGTACTGCTGACGGCGGCGATTGCCGGTGTGATCATCGCCTTTGCTACGGCGATCTTCTCGCGCGCGCCACTGTCGATGCTGGGAGGGTTTGCCGTCGGCGCGAGCCTCCCGTTTCTGGTGCTTCGGATCAAACGCGGGCGCCGTCTGCACGCGTTCGAAGAGCAGTTTCCAGAAGCGCTGGACCTCATCGGCCGCGCGCTGAAAGCCGGCCACGCGTTTGCGACGGGGATGAAGATGGTTGCCGACGAAATGCCGGAGCCGGTCGGACCCGAGTTCCGCAAGAGCTTCGACGAACAGAATTTCGGTCTGCCGTTGAAGGACGCTCTCGAGAACCTGACGATGCGCATTCCGCTGCTCGACGTGCGCTTCTTTGCGACCGCCGTGCTGATCCAGCGCGAGACGGGCGGCAACCTCGCGGAGATCCTCGACAACCTGGCGCACGTTGTCCGCGAGCGGTTCAAGATCCTGCGCCAGGTGCGGGTGTACACGGCGCACGGACGCCTGACCGGCTACGTTCTGCTGGCGCTGCCGGCGTTCCTGTCGGTCGCACTCATGTTCATCAATCCGGAACACATGAACCTGCTGTTCCGCGAGCGCATGGGACAGATGATGCTGATGGCCGCCATCGTGATGCAGACGTTCGGCTTCCTGTGGATCAAGAAGATCGTGAAGATCGAGGTGTAGTGTGCCGATGATGCTGCCGATTCTGGCCTTTGTCTTTGGGACCGCGCTCGTCGGAGGCGCCGCGCTGCTGCTCATGCCGCGGCGGGCCGCCGCGATCGACCGTCGCCTCGAGGAGCTCACCGCGATCCGCGAAGACGATCAACCGGCGAAGCCGCGATTCGAGAAGCTGATCGGCCTGTTCAAGCGCGTCGGCGAAAAGGTGCCGCGATCGCCCAAGGAGATGGGCACGCTGCGCCTGCGACTCGTGCAGGCGGGCTTCCGTCGTGACGAGGCGATCACGATCTTCTTCGGGATCCGCGTGCTGTTCGCGGTGGTGTTGTTCATCCTGCTCTCGAATCCGATTCTGATTCGGCCGAATACGATGCTCGCTCTCGGCGGCCTCGCGATGGGCTACGTGCTGCCGGGCATGGTGCTCGCACGCCTGTCGAAGCGGCGGGCGCACAAGATCCGCCTGTCGCTCGCCGACGCGCTCGACCTTCTGGTTGTCAGCGTCGAGGCCGGCCTCGGTCTCGATCAGGCGCTCACCCGGGTGGGTACGGAGCTGGCGTTCGCACATCCTGATCTCTCGGACGAGTTGCGGCTGATCAACCTCGAATTGCGCGCCGGCAAGCCGCGCTCCGAGGCGCTGCGAAACCTGGCGGACCGCACGGGCGTGGATGACCTCAGCTCGCTGGTGACCATGCTCATCCAGACCGACAAGTTCGGGACGAGCGTGGCGCAGTCGCTGCGCGTGTATTCGGAGACGCTGCGGACGAAGCGGCGCCAGCGCGCCGAAGAGGCAGCGGCGAAGACCGGCGTGAAGATGGTCTTCCCACTCGTGCTCTGCATCTTCCCGTCGATCTGGATCGTGACCATCGGGCCGGCCGCCATCAAGTTCATGACGGTGCTGTTCCCCATGGTCCAGCAGATGAAGCACTAGGGCCGTTTACGACAGCGCCTCTACAGAGTCTGCCGAAATTATGACAACGACGCTTACTGAAACCGCACCGCAGGAGCGGGTGGGACAGCCCACGCCGCCGCCGCCGCCGGCGACGATCGCGGACTCAGGGCTGAATTCCGAGGTCCTCGCGCAGCTGCTGCTGAAGACGCTGATCTCTGGAGAGGCCAGCGGCAGCCGCCTGGCCGACCAGCTCAGGGTGCCGTACTCGCTGCTCGATACGCTGATCCAGCATGCGCGTGTCGAGAAGCTCGTGGAAGTGCGCGGTACGAGCGGCGTCGGCACGGCGGGCTATCGCTACATCCTGACGGATCTCGGCCGCGACCGCGCGCAGCAGTACATGGACATCTGCCGCTACGTCGGACCGGCGCCGGTGCCACTGGCTCAGTACAACGCGTACGTTGGCGCGTGCATGACGGCGCGCCAGCCGGTCGATCGCGACACGCTCGCGACCGGCTTCGAACACCTGATCGTCAGCCGCGGCATGTTCGACCAGCTCGGTCCGGCCGTCAATTCGGGCAAGTCGCTCTTCCTCTATGGCAAGCCCGGCAACGGCAAGACCGTCGTCGCCGAGGGGATCGGCCGCGCCCTCGGCACCGAAATGTACGTGCCGCATGCGCTCGACGTCGACGGGCAGATCATCACGATGTTCGATCCGGTCAACCACCAGCGTGCGGCGGCGTTGACCGAGTCGATCAGCGTCGTCGCCGGGGCATCGCAGGATCAGCGCTGGGAGAGGATCCGTCGGCCGGTCGTGGTCGTGGGTGGCGAGCTGACGCTGGAGATGCTCGATCTTACGTTCAACCCGATCTCGAAGTTCTACGAAGCGCCGATCCAGCTCAAGGCGAACGGCGGGGTGTTCGTCGTCGACGACTTCGGGCGCCAGCGGATTCCGCCGCGCGACCTGTTGAACCGGTGGATCGTCCCCCTCGAGAGCCGCGTCGATTTCCTCACGCTCCATACGGGGCGCAAATTCGAGATCCCGTTCAACGTCTTCATCATTTTCGCGACGAACCTCAAGCCCGAGTCGCTCGCCGATGAAGCGTTCCTCCGCCGGATTCCGTACAAGATCCTCGCGAAGGATCCGACGAGCGCGGAGTACTGCAAGATCTTCGAGTTGAACTGCCGCAGGCGAGGGCTCGCCTTCGACGCGGTCATGGTCGAGTACCTGGAGCGCCGGTATTACCAGCCGCGTCATCTCCAGATGCGCGCCTGCCACCCCCGGGATCTCATCGAGCAGGTCGTCGACATCTGCCGTTATCAGAAGCGCCCGCCGGCGATCACGCGCGAACTGCTCGACATGGCGTGCGGGAGCTACTTCCTGGAAGAGACGGACTCACAGGGAGCGGAACGATGAAATCGATGCCGATGACCGCCGCCGATGTGGAGGTGGATTACTCAGCCGGCATCCACCATCTCGCTGACCTCCTGGCGCGCGCCACGATCATCGTGCTGTTCTCGATGATGTGCGTCCGCTTCGCAACGGATTTTCTCGAGACGGGCCGGATCACCGGACTCTTCCTGCTGCTCAGCGAAGCCATCGTGGTCGCGCTGACGCTCGTGCGACGTTCGGCGCGGGCGCTCGACCGCAGCGTGAAGGCGCGCCTGTTGACCGTGGTGTCGGTGCTGGGTCCGCCGCTCCTCGCGCCCGCGGCCGTGGCGCCGCTCGCACCAGAAGCCGCCACTGTCGCGGTTTCGTGCGCCGGTCTCGCCATTGTCATCGCCGGAAAGGTTACGCTCGGCCGGAGCTTCGCGCTTCTACCAGCGAATCGCGGGATCGTCTCGACCGGTCTCTATCACGTCGTTCGCCATCCGATCTACATGGGCTACCTGATCACGCATGTCGCCTTCCTGGCGGCGAGCCCATCGATGTGGAACATCGTCGCGCTCGTCGTCGCGGATGCCGCGCTCCTCGCGCGCGCCGTCTGCGAGGAGCAGACCCTCGCAAAGGACCCCGCGTATCAGGAATACCAGACACGCGTCCGTTGGCGAGTGGTGCCGGGGCTGTTCTGACAGCTCCGCTGTAGCGCGGACCTTCAGGCCTGCAGCACCGACCTTCAGGTCCGCGTGGGCCCTCGCAATATCGCGATCGTCGCGCCCAGATGCGAGCGCATGTCGTCTTCGAATCTGTCCACAAGAGGATGTCGTTCGAGCGCCTGTTGAACGATACCGCGCTGCACGCCCTTTCCGCGACCGTGGACGAGTCGCACCTCCCCTAGACCCGCGGCGCAGGCTTCGTTCACGTATTCCTCCACCACTGAGGGGATATCGCGTGGAGCGAACGGGTGAAGGTCCAACTCCGGCTCGATCGGTATGCGGTGCGGCTTGTCAGGCCGGGGATTCATATTCGGCGGTGACCGAAGTCGAGATCCCGCCGCGCACGGAGAAGTCGCCGGTGACCGTCATGCGGCGAGGCCTGCACGCCTCGACGAGGTCGTCGAGGATCTGGTTGGTGACGGCCTCGTAGAAGATGCCGCGGTTGCGGAAGTCGATGAAGTAATACTTCAACGACTTGAGCTCGATGCAGCGATCGCCCGGCACGTAGGTGATGCGGATCTCGCCGAAGTCGGGGAGGCCTGTCTTCGGGCAGACAGAGGTGAACTCGGGACAGCTGATGACGATCTCGAAGTCACGTTCGGGACGCGGATTGGGAAACGTCT
>DATLLF010000302.1:0-54281 GCA_035537955.1 Vicinamibacterales bacterium
AGACGGCATCCACGAGCGCGGTGTCCTGTTTGCGGAAGGCCTTGATGACGGCGGCCGCGTGGACGCCCGTGGCGGTGCGGAACGCATCCCTGCCGACCACCGGATAATTCGAGGGGATCGGCACCCCGGTGGCCTCCGACACGGCGCGACAGTACTCGCCGAGAGAGGAGAGATCCCGCTCCAGATAGCCCATCAGGACCAGGTTCACGAGCAGCGTGTCCATCGGCGTGTTGCCGACGCGCTCGCCAATCCCGATCGCGGCGCCGTGCAGCCGCGTGGCGCCCGCCTCGAGTGCGGCGATCGTGTTGATCACCGCGAAATCGCGATCGCGGTGGCCATGCCAGTCGATTCCGACGTTCGCGTCGAACTCGTTGACTAAACCGGCGATGAACCTGACCACGGCCGCGGCGCCCGCCGGGGTTGCGTGGCCCACGGTGTCGGCGATGCAGACGCGCGACGCGCCCGCGCGGATCGCCGTCGAATACAGCTGGCGAAGGGTGCCGGGATCCGCGCGCGTCGTGTCTTCCGTCACGAACATGACCGGCAGCTGTTCCCGCACGGCGAAGGTGATCGCCTCCTCCGAAAGGCGCAGGAGCTGATCGATCGTCCAGCCCTCAGCATATTGCCGCAAGGGACTGGATCCGATGAAGCAACACGCCTCGATCGCCATGCCGACACGCTGCGAGATCTCGGCGATCGGCTTGATGTCGGCGATCACGGTCCGCGCGGCGCAGTTCGCTTTCACTTTCAAGCGCTGATCCACGATCTCTCGCGCGAGGCGTTCGACGTCGGCGACGACGTGCGCACCGGCGCCCGGCAGGCCGAGGTCGGCCGTATCGATCCCCAACCCGTCGATCAGGTGCAGGATCTCGAGCTTCTGCTCGATGCTGGGGCAGCGAACCGATGGCGACTGCAGCCCGTCGCGCAGCGTCTCGTCGTCGAGCATCACGTCGGGTGTCGGGCTCGCCGGCGCGTCGACGCTGTTCCAGTCGTAGATGAGCGATTTCGGTGAGGTCATCGCGACGAGTTCGACCGTCTCATCATCCGGATCGTCAGCAGTCCGGCGAGCATCACCAGTGACGCCCAGAAGGTGGACACCCAGATGGCATCGAAGACGAACGGATCGAGAACCGACGCGATGGACATGTGCGGGCCGCGTCCAGCCTCGTGCAGCACACTGCGGAACAAGTACTCCTTGATGCCCTCGCCCAGGGTCATGTCGTAGACGCCGTTCCACAGTACGACCGCAAGCACGACCCATAGGCCGACGAGAGCACGCTCGCGCGGCAGCAGCCTTTCCATTTTCTAACCGGGGGACTTCGTCCCCCGGACCCCCTTACACGCTCGCTCGCGGGGCCCCTGCCGCCCCGCTCCGCTCACGTCGGTCGCTCGCTGCGCTCGCTCGCGCCGTAATTCGTTCACAGCCGCTCAACTCCCGAAGCGAAGGACGAGCGCCGTAATGTCGTCGCTCTGCGCCGCCCCCTTCGCAAACGCCCGCACGTCGGTGAAGATCGCCTCGAGCATCTGCTGCGGCTGCACCTCGCCGTTCTTGCGGATGACTTCGACGATACGCGCTTCTCCGTACTCTTCGTCGGCCGCCGAGAGCGCCTCGGACACACCGTCGCTGAAGACCACCAGCCAGTCGCCGGCCGCGAGGGTCACCGTCTCTTCGTCGAACGCGGCCGCTTCGAAGAGGCCGACGATGGGTCCGCCGCATTCGAGGCGCCGCAGATTGCCGTTCGGGCTGACGATCAGCGGCGGGTTGTGGCCCGCGTTGCAGTAGGTCAGCGTGCCGTCGTTGCGGAGGCAGCCGTACATGAGCGTCACGAACCGCGACTCGATGCCGCGGCGGTAGAGTGCAAGATTGACCCGTGTAATCGTCTCGGCGGGGCGGGCGCTGGTCGCCGCCTGCGCCGCGAACATGCCCTGCATCATCGCGCTGAGAAGCGCCGCCGGCGGTCCTTTACCGGCAACGTCGCCAAGCGCAAAGCCCATCGTGCCATCCGCCAGGTCGACATAGTCGTAGAAGTCGCCGCCGATCGAACGGCACGGCAACGTTGCGGCCGCCGCGGCAAAGAAGGGGCCGGCACGGCCGATCTTCGGCAGCAGCGCCTGCTGGATCTCCGCCGCGATCCGCATCTCCTGCTCCATCCGCGCTTTCTCCATCGTCTCGCGATAGAGTCGCGCGTTTTCGATCGCGACCGCCGCTTCCGTGGCGAAGGTCTCCAGCGCCGCGCGGGTCGAGCTCGAAAGCAGGACGCCTTTCTCACGGCTATCCAGATAGAGGACGCCGATGCGGCGCTCGTCGTCGGCGGCTTCGGCGGTATCGACGTAGCGAACGAGCTTCAAGGGCACGCACAGCACGTTGCGGATCCCGAGCGCGACGGTGCCCATGTGCACGTTCGCCAGGTCACCGTCGAGCAGGTCCGCGACGATGCGCGGCGTGCCCGTGCGGAAAACCTCCTCGGGGATCTTGCGGCTGATTGCGAAGCTGCCGCCGGAGAGCGTCTGCCGGCTGCGGCCGCGTGCCATCTTGAATTCGAGCTCCGAGGCCGCCCCGCCGGCAAGCATGATGAACCCACGCTCGGCGCCGCTGACCTCGATCGCCGAGTCGAGCACCAGCGACAGGACGTCGTCCAGCACGCGACCGGAACCCAGTGCGCGCAGGCCCTCGAGCAGCGCCGTGATCTGCCGCAGATCCCCGATAGCAGTCGTCGCCGACTTCTCCGCTGGCGCCTCGACACCGTCGACGAGAAACACCATTTCGGCGCCGCCGCTTCGCCCCAGACGGATCCGATCACCAGGGACGAGCACGCGCTCGGTCACCTGCTCGCCGTTGACGTAGGTGCCGTAGCGCGAGTTCTTGTCACGGATCGCGATCTTGCCGTTCTCGGTGACGATGTCGGCGTGATCGCGCGACACCTCGCTGCCCGCCAGGCGCAGATCGTTCGTTTCGCGGCGGCCGATCTCGAAGAGCGCCTTCGAGATCTCGACCACCCTGCGGCCAAGGGCATCGTTCACCTCGAGACGCGCGCCGCTCATCTTGAGCTCACGTGTCGCCGTCATCGACGCCTCACGATCCGGAGAATGAGAAGAATCAACGCGGCTCCCAGAAGGACTGCGGCGATAGTTTTATACAGATTCGGGTCCGCCGCCGTACGCGACGCCTGCCCCATGAACAACGCGAGCAGCACCAGCAGAACGATCGTGACGAAACCGAATAACCGGTTCCGCCGCGGCTGGAGCCGGGCAGGCTGGCGCACGGGATCGGTTGTCCCGGCACCACAGCGGTAACAGACGATCGCTTTGTCAGCGATCTCGGTGCCGCACTGGCGACAGAGCATTCGGGGATTCTATCAATAGTCCCACACTGCGACGAAGAAGGGGGCGGACCGCTGCCATCACCACCAGCACGAACCCGAACGTGCAGACGATGGTCGCGCCGGTCGGCAGGTCGAACACAAGTGAGAGGTAGACCCCGAGGGCCGAGACGATCGTCCCCATGATCCAGCCGATCGCGAGACGCCGGCCGATCGTATCCGCGTAGAGCATCGCGGCAACCGCCGGCACGATCAGATAACAGAAGACCAGCAGAACGCCGGCGATCGCGACCGAAGAGGTCACCACGAATCCGAACGACGCGTAGAACAGGAAGTCCCAGAAGCGCACGTTCAGTCCGCTGGCCTCGGGATCGTCGTGCTGCATCGAGATCGTCAGGAATGGTTTGCGCAGCACATAGTGGAACAGGCCGATGGCGCCGTACAACCACGCGGTGTGGATGACCTCCGGCCACGAGACGGCAATGATGTTGCCGACGAGCATGTCCTTCAGATGCTCGGCCTGCGAGGTGGACTTGCTCATGGCGAGGATCGCTGCCGCCGAGGCGACTGCGTAGCTGATGCCGATGATCGCCTCCTGCGGGATCCGTGCGCGGCGGCCGCGGACCATCGCGAAGATCGCCGCGCCGACGAACGTGAAGAGGAGGCTGATCCAGTAGACCGCCGGCGCGTGCGGATCACCGCCCGACAGGGGCATCAGCAGCGCGATCGTGCCGCCGAGCGCCGCGATCTGCGCCAGCGAGAGGTCCACGAAGATGACACCCCGTTCGACGACGTGGAGCCCGAGGTACGAGTGAATACCCGTCAGGATCAGGCTGGCGACGAAGGGCGCGGCGAGGAACTCGATGATCTGGGCGAACGTGAGATCCGCCATGATCAGTGCCCCGCCTGCGACTTCAACGTGGACACGAGAAGGTTGATGTCGTAGTCGAAGAGTTTGATGTAGTCCGACGCCTCCTTCACGCCGCCGACCGAGGGCGTCATGACGAGCACTTTCGCACCGGTGTCGCGGCCGATCGCATTCGGCGTCTTCATGTCGAAGTAGGGTTCGACAAGAATCAGCTTGATCCCCTGCCGCTTCATTTCCTCCATCAGGGTCAGCGTATGCGCCGGCGATGGCGGGATGCCCGGTTTCGGCTCGACATACCCGACGACATCGAGGCCGAACGCGTCGGCGAAGTTTGGCCAGGAGCGGTGATAGGTCACGATCTTCGCGCCCTTGTACGGGGCAAGGGCCGCCTTCCAGCGACCTTCCGCTTCCGTCAACCGGCGATCGAAGTCCGCGTACCGCTGAGCGAAGAACGCGGCATCTTTAGGACTCAGTTGACCGAGCTTGCCTTCGATCGCCTTGGCGATGCGCCGGCCGTTGCCCGGATCGAGCCAGTAATGCGGGTTCCCCTGCGGATGCACGTCTCCCATGGCGCGCGTGATCTGGCCGGTGGGGATGTCGAGGATCTTCACGGTTTCCGAAGCGTCCAGGTACCCTGGCCCGCCGGGGGCCACCTTCGAGTTGCGGCTCTGCGTGATCAGCGGCGGCAGCCAGGCCACTTCGAGCTCGCGGCCCACGACGGCGAGCAGGTCCGCCGAGTGCAGCTTGATCACGAAGCTGGGTTTCGCCTCGACGAAGTGCGGATCCTGGTAACCGCGTGCGAGAGATTCGACCGAGACCTTCTCACCGCCGATCTCCTTGACCAGCGATGCCAGGTCCTCTGTCGTGGTCACCACTTTTGTCTGGGCGCCGGCGCGCACCGCTGTCGCCAGCGATAAAGCGAGCGCAAGCGCGATCGTCATCCACTTCTTCATTGTTTGACCCCTTGCCTAAAACACGTGCGCGCCATGCGCGCCGATCGAGAACAGAAACTGGAACAGCAGCTCGTTGGAGGTGGTTCCCTCTGCGAAATCGATGCGCCGGTACTGCCCGCGCACCTGGCTGAACTCACTCGGCCAGAACGTCAGAACGAACGACGGCCCTTTGTCGTTGAGGCGATCGTCATAGGCGCGTTCGCTCCAGTCGTAGCGCACGCCGCCGAACCATCGCCGCGCGAACTGGTAGTCCCCTGAGACGTACATGCCGAAGGCGGGAACGCGGCCGTCCGGCTGTTCCCGGCGGCTCCAGAACAGTTCGGTGCGTCCGAGGAAACGGCGGTAGAGAGCGCGCTGCAGCGGGCGGTAGCGCAGCGTCGCGTCCACGGCAACGAGCTCGGTCGTGAAGTCGGCGCCCGCATCATTGTGGCCTCTCGCGTATGACGCGCCCACGTCGAGGTTCGTGGCCTCGGTGATGTCGCGGTAGCCGCGCAGCCTCGCCACCCAGCTCACATCACTGCGGCTGTGCGACTGAAACACCCCGGAATTACCTTGATAGACCTCGCCGGTCGCTTCGAGAAACAGCAGCGGGTTCACGATCAGCTTCGAGACGGAGATCCCGGAGTCCGCCAGGCCTTCTTCACCACCCAGCAGATTGATGTTCGCCAGCGGCCGATCGGTCCACGAGAGTGAGTGCGGGTGGAGCGTGTTGACCTTGCCGACCTGCTGCTTCATCTTGCCGACCTTGGCGAGCAGCCCGCCGGGCAGGCTCGTCAGCGTGAGGAATCCTTCTTCGATCTCGACCCCTTCGGGTGAGAACGACAGGAAGAAGTCCGCTCGCGCGTATGGATCCACGATCGCCTGAAACGTCGTCTCCGCTTCGCTCATATCGAAGGCCGGCCCAGGTGCGACGTCGTTCTTGCCGACAGCGCCCAGAAAGTTGCCGATCACCGCGATGTCAGGATTGAAGATCTTCGAACTCGCCGCCTGGCTGCCGTACACCGGCAGCGCACCCTGAGGACCTTCAGCGCCGGCGGCCCCGGCTGGCACTTGTGCCGCCGTGGCGGGCGGAACCGGAGCCGCTGCAGGCGCCACAACTGGCGCCGTCGCCGGCGGATTCACCGGCGCGTCGGGCAGCGTCGTCACGGGCGGAATGGCACCAGGTGCCGTGCCCGCCGGTACCCCGCTGGTAGCAGCAATCCGTGCTTCGAGGGCGGTCAGCCGCTGGCCGTACGCGTCACGAATGGCTTCGAATTCCTGACGCAGCTTGTCGAGCTCCTGCCGCAACTGCTGCGGATCGTTCTGGGCTGGCGCCTGAGCGGGCACGGCCGAAGGCACTGCCGGCACCTGCGCCGAGGCAGGCGCGGTCAACAGGCTCGCGAACGCGACCACAACCGCCGCGCACCTGCGGGTCCGGTGAATGTCGATACACCAGTCGTACACGACTGTCCCCCTTACTTCGACGATGAGCGATGAACGGGCCGCTGCCCAGTAAGGACGCGACCGCTGACCTGAAAAATGCGTGAGGACTAGTGAACGGGAGGTGCGCGCGGCGGGAGGAGGTCCTTGGCAGGATCGCGGAGCACGCCGGCGCCGAGCGTGGCGAGCTCGCTGCGCGAATCCACGCCGACGATGACCGAGGGGCCGGACGAGAAGGCCGGATTCATCCACCGCGTCCAGTGACAGATCGCGCAGTGGTCCGGATGGGACGTGAGCGTAACGGACGTAAAGACGTGCTTGGACTCGTCGTGGCGCTCCGCGGCGCTCGGGGAGCAGGCCTCATCGTCGAGCGACGGATGCGGGAACTGCAGCATCGACGTCAGCAGGAGGATGGCTGCGACCACGCGCGACGAACGCTGCCGGATCCGCTCCAAGCTCATCCCAGTCAGATTAGCATACGGGCAGCGATGTTCCCGATCAGCGACGTCATTCCGTCGCGCACCCGTCCGGTCGTGACGATCGGACTCATCGCCGCGAACGCGCTCATCTTCCTCTACCAGCTGCAGCTCGATGATGTGACGGTACAGAGGCTGGTGTTCCGCTTCGGGGTGATTCCTGCGCGTTTTTCCTATGTGGACGTCGTCACGAGCATGTTCCTGCACGCCGATTTCCTGCACTTCCTCGGCAATATGATCTTTCTCTGGATCTTCGGCGACAACGTCGAGGACCGTCTCGGACACACTAAGTACGTTCTGTTCTATCTCGGCTCCGGTGCCATCGCCGCCATCGCCCAGGTATTCGCCGATCCCAGTTCATTCGCCCCGATGATCGGTGCCAGCGGCGCGATCGCCGGTGTGATGGGGGCGTACTTCGTCATCTACCCGCACTCGCGCGTGCTCACCGTCGTCTTCCTCGTTCTCTTTCTCGACATCATCGAGATCCCGGCAATCTTCTTCCTTGGCATCTGGTTCCTGCTGCAGCTCTTGAACGGCGCGATGACATTCGGGACGCAGGAGGGCGGCGTCGCCTTCTGGGCGCACGCCGCCGGGTTTCTCGCCGGTATTGCCGCGGGCGTTTCGGTGAGGATGCGCGACCAGGCGAATCGTGAATACTGGCGCGCGGTCGACTGAGCCGCCGTTGAACGGTCGTCGACGTCTGCAGTAGCATCGATCTTTCACACTCCAGAAACTCAGGAGGATTCACATGAACGGGCCTCTCCCGATTGGCGCTGATGCACCGGATTTCGAAGCGATGACGACCCAGGGGCCGATCCGCTTTCACGAGTGGCTGGGCAACTCCTGGGGCGTGCTGTTCTCACATCCGAAGGATTTCACACCGGTCTGCACCACTGAGCTTGGCTACGTGGCGCGGATCAAGCCGGAGTTCGACCGCCGCGGCGTGAAGGTGATCGGCCTGAGCGTCGATCCGGTCGACAGCCACACGAAGTGGTCGAAGGACATCGAGGACACCCAGGGGCACGCCCCGAATTACCCGCTGATCGGCGACGCGGACCTGAAAGTGTCGAAGTTGTACGGAATGCTGCCCGGCGACGCCGGTGAGAGCTACGAGGGCAGGACCGCCGCAGACAATCAGACAGTCCGCAATGTCTATGTGATCGGGCCGGACAAGAAGATCAAGCTCGTGATCTCGTACCCCATGAGCACGGGACGGAACTTCGACGAGGTCCTCCGTGTGATCGATTCAATGCAGCTCACGGCGAAGCACAAGGTCGCGACCCCGGCGAACTGGAAGGACGGCGACCAGGTGATCATTCTGCCGTCGGTTCCTGATGCGGAAGCGAAAGAGAAGTTCCCCGCTGGATGGGATGCTCCGCGACCGTATCTGCGGTACGTGCCGCAGCCACGCTGACGCCGCCCGTCAATGCTGAATGCCGAGTGCATTCGAGCATTTAGCATTTAGCATTGACACATGCGGCTAGTCGCGTTTCTCATCCTCTCGTTCGTCCTGTCGTCGCTCGCCGTGCTTCCCGCGGCAACGAACGAGGTCACCCTTCGTCGCATTCCCGGCGCCGGCATCCAGCCGGAGGCGGCACGAGACGGCCGCGGCAACATTCATCTCCTGTATTTCACCGGCGAACCGGCTGGTGGCGATCTGTACTACATCCGTTCCGCGGATGAGGGAGCGACGTTCACGCGGCCAATTCGCGTCAACAGCGACGCCGCCAGTGCAATCGCGGCCGGCAGCATCCGTGGCGGCCAGCTCGCCCTCGGCGCCGAGGGACGGCCGCAAGTCGCCTGGAACGGGTCGGGCAAGGCTGGCGCTTCAGGGCCGAAGGATCCGATAACCAGGGCAAGCGGCGTCCAGATGTTCTACACGCGTCTGAACGACTCTGGCACGGCCTTCGAACCGCAGCGTGGATTGATGCAGCACACGGTCAACCTCGATGGAGGGGGATCCATCACCGCGGACGCGGCCGGCAACGTGTACGTAGCGTGGCACGGCAATGACGTGGGTACCTCCGCACGGACCGAAGCGGACCGCGCGGTATGGATCGCGCGGTCGTCGGACGGCGGCAGGACATTCGGTTCTGAAACGCGCGTGTGGAACGAGGCGACCGGCGCCTGCGGATGCTGCGCACTCCAGCTCTTTGCCGCGCCGGATGGACTGCTCCTTCTCTACCGCTCTGCGTCGGCAGGCGGAACACAGCGCGATATCTACTTCCTTGGTTCCTCGGATCAGGGTCGTTCGTTCAGCGGCACGCGCCTTCACCCGTGGCGCATCAATGCGTGCCCGATGACCAGCATGTCGCTGGCTGCTGCAGGCGGACGTACTTTCGGGGCGTGGGAAACCGAGGCGAGCGTGTTCTTCGGAACGCTGGACGTTCGCGAACACCGATCGATCAACGTCGTCGAGGCGCCGGCCGAGCAGGCGCCCGCGAAGCACCCGCGTATCGCCGTGAACTCGAAAGGGCAGGCCCTGCTCGTGTGGACCGAGGGCACAGGCCACGCCCATGGCGGCTCACTCGCCTGGCAGCTGTTCGAACCCGACGGCAAGCCGACGCGGGTCGCGGGCCATGCGCCCGGCATCCCGGCGTTGAGCTTCGCCGCGGCCGTCCCAAGACGTGACGGAGGCTTCGTTGTGTTTTACTGAGTGTCGAGGACGCAGAGTGGGCAGAAGACGCAGAGACGCCTTAGCCGCCTTCGCTCAAGCTGCGTCGACTTAGGCTGAGTACCCCGCACTTAGCACCGCACCTGGCACATAGCACTCAGCACGGCACGTAGCACTCAGCACGTAGCACGTAGCACGTAGCACGTCGCACGTGTCAAGGTCACGTCTTCGTCCTCTTCCTGATCTCGCTCGAGACACGCGCGTATTCGGTGATGATCCGCTCGAACTCCTTCGCGTACTCGTCGGCCGCCAGGAATGCACGGCGGATCTTCAACTCTTCGAGCTCACCTTCGAGCAACGCCTTGCGCTGGAGCAGTTTCAGCAGCTCTTCGTCAGTCGGCGCTGCCCCCGGCCGTTCGGCCTCGAGATAGGTGCGGCTCGCCTGCGCGCCGTCCTGCCCCTGCTCCGACGCCGAGGTGCCGACGCCGTCACCGTTGTCGTCGAGGAGCGGACGTTCAGTGGCGAGCTGCCCGCGCTGCTGGTAATGACGGCGAACGCCGGCCGCTCCCGAGGCGAAGGCCTCCCAGATGGAGATGCGTTGGTTCTTGTCCAGGTCCGCCGAGGGGTCGTCGAAGGCTTTGACGAAGTACTCAGCGAACACAGTGTCGAAACGCTGCGCGATCGAGTCCGTAGCCGTGATGACGATGCGCCGTGGACCACTCAGCCGCTCGATGAAGGGAAAGCTACCGGCGGTCGTGTTGACGACCACGACGTGGCCGGCGAGGGGCTTCAGGAGTGCCGCCCACTCTGCCGATTCCAGGTCTGGTCCAACGAGATTGAACTTCGCGTCGACTCCGTCGAACGTTCCATGGCCGGCGAGGAAGAGGAACAGCAGATCCTCGCGCCCCATGCTCTGCCGGACGGCGGCGATCGTCTTGCGAACGTTTTCAGCCGTCGACGACGACCCGGGTTTGTCAGTTTCGGAGAGAACCGTCACGCGGGACGGCTCGAATTTCATTCGTTGTACGAGCGTCTGCTGGAGCGAGTCGATCCACACCGTATATTGCGCGGCGTACTCGTCGCCGCCCGCTGCGCCTGCAATGATCAGCGCATAGCGCTGCTGCGCGATGGCGCTCGCCGGAAGGCACGACAGCATCGCGGCGCACGCCAGCAATCTGAAGCGCGTCACCGCAGGCCCCAGCGTCGCCGCAGCAGCCATTCGGCAGTCAAGAGCGCGATCATGACGAGAAACGACCACGCGTTGTGCCACAGGTCATGGCGGACCGTGAGCGCGGCCGCGGGTGTCGCTGCGCGGAGTGCGCTCATCAACGGCTCGACCTCTCCGGACTGCATCAAGCGGCCGCCGGTGCCCGCGGATATGCGTTGGAGGAGCGCCGTGTTGAGCCGCGGGTCCGACATCTCCACATCCGCTCCGCCAACGAGGAGGGCGGAAGACGCGGAACCGGCGTCCGCCCGGCCGCGACGAGCCGTGACGCTCACGCGGTACAGCCCGGGCTGGGCCGGCGTGAACTTCGCCGCGAACATCGCGTCGTCAGACCCGTCCTTGCGCTCGAGCGAGGCGCTCAGTTCCTGCCTGCGGCCGTCTGGACCGGACACACGCACGTCGACACTCGCGTCGGGCATGGGCGTGAAGGCAGGATCGCGGACGGCCGCGCGAATGACGACGTCGTCGCCCACGGCGCTGGCGGCGGGTGGATAGACGGCAATCGGATCGCTCGCGCCGAGCGCGAGCCAGCGGACGGCCTGCCGCCAGAAGGTTTCGTAGGAATGATCAACGGACGGCAGCATCATGCGCCACCGCCATGAGGCCTCGCCGGCGAACACCATCGAGCGCCCTTCGCCGAATCGCTGGACGGCGACCAGGGGGCGCGCCGCGCCTCCTATTGTCGTCGTCGCAAGAATCGCCGCGCCCGGTCGTGCGCTTCCCAGAGCGGAGGTGGACGCGAGAGCGGGCAGGCCCTCCCAACGTTTGCGATTCTCGTCTGGTGTATCGGCGATCCTGGTGATGGGATGATCGATCCCGGCTTCGGTCAGCGAGACGCCAGCGCCTCGAGCCGCGGCAGCCGACACCGCGGTATCACTGCGGCGGTTCAGCAGCATTGGCAGCGCATCCTCGATGGGCGTTCCCACCAGCCCCCGGCCGAGAAACGATTGCGCTCCCATGACCAGCAGGCCGCCTCCCCTGCGGCTCACGAAGTCACGCGCGGCCTCCAGTTGCGCTCCGGTCAGCTGATCTCCCGCGACGTTCGCGAGGACCAATGCGTCATACGTAAACAGGCTCACCGGCTCGGGAGGAAAGCCCGACGTGAGCGCGCCGCTGCGTGTTCGTGATGCCTGGATGTAGAACGTGTCCGCTCCTTCTTCGTTCTCTCCCTTGCGAACGACCGAATCGACCTCGAGACTGCGGTCCGACATCAGCGCACGCTTCAGAAAGCTGTGCTCGAATCCCGGCGCGCCTTCCAGCAGCAGCACGCGGCGAGTGCGTGCCGGAGGCTGGACGAGCACGCTTCTGCTGTTGTTCTCCGGAACGAGCTCACGCGGCAGTGGCGGGATCTCGACCGTGTAGACCGTCGCCGCCCCTGCCGTCGGCGCAACATGGAAGACTTCGCGGATCGTGCCGCCGCCCGGCCCTGGGCGCACGTGCCTGACCTCGCGCGGCCGGCCGTTTTCGAGCAGCCGCAGTTCCACTGCATCCTGCGCGCTCCCGTGCGCGACTGCGGATACCGCGAGGTCGACGCGCGAGCCATCCAGCACCGCTTCCGCTGCCGTGACGCTCACTACCTCGCGATCGCCGCCGGCGTCTTCGGACCCGAAGCCGAAGGCGTGCACCGGCGGAAGCGTGTCCTCGGGCACCGGGAGCTCCACCGCGCCGCTCGTGTCCGCGCCGTCAGTGAGGATCACCATTCCCGCCACGGGTCGGCCGCGAAATCGCTCGCGCGCCGCCGCGAGTGCGCCGCCGAGGTCGCTGCGCCGCGCCGTCGCCGTCAACTCAGCAGCGTCGGCGGGGACCAGCGTCTCGCCGAACGAGAGCACCTCGACCTGGAATCGTCCGTTCAGCGCGGGCAGCAACCGCTTCGCGAGAAAGTCGCGGGCGCGCTCGATCCGGCTTGCGCCGGATGCGTCCTCGATTGCCATGCTGCGCGAAACGTCGATGAGGATTGGCACCACGACATCACGCGAATCGGCTTCGCTCGAACGGGCGATCGGCCGCATCAGAACGATCACCAGCGCAAGGAGCGTAATGAAGCGCAGCGCCGATAGCGTGTACCGCCGCGTCGGCCAGGCGGAAAAACGCCGATACGCGTGCCACGCGAGCGCGGCCGCAGCCGCTACGACGAGCAGGACTGCCCACCAGGGCAGCGGGTTCGCAAAGGACATCGTGCCTTACTTCTTCACCCTCGCCAGCGACTCGTAGTATTTCGCCACCAGCTGCCGATACTGTTCCGGCACGCGATCGCTGCCGCCCGCGTTCAGGCGATCCTCGCCGAGCGCCTTGGCCAGCCGGCGCGAGACGGCCGCGTCCTGCTCTTCGAGCGCGCGATCCACGTCCTTGCGCAGCGATTGCCATTTCGCGCGGTCCTGCTTGAAGGCTTCGGTGCCGGGCGCCGAGCGGCTGAACTCCTGCTGTTCGGGAGTCGATCCGCGCGACCCGTCTCGCTGTTCCTGACCTGGCTGACGCCCCAGTGTCTCGCGCGCGCGTGCCAACTCATTCTGGTACTGCTGGCGCAGCTTGTCGAACTCGCCGTCCTTGCGCCCTTCGGCCTGCCGCATCTGTGCCTCGAGCTGATCGAGTCGCTCGCGCGTCTGCCGCGATTGATCGAGCTGGTCGGCGAGCTTCTGCGCGTCAGCCGACGCCGTGCCGCCCAGCGTGTCGACCACCTGGTCGAGCGCTTTCGCCACCTGCTGCTCTGCCTGCCCCGAGGGCTTCGCGCCATCACGCATCGCCTGCGCCGTCTGGCGCATCCGCTCGCCAATCTGCTGCTTGTCGAGGGCGGCGGCGGCCTCACGCGCGCGCGAGGATTCGTCCCCCTTGCCCTTTTCATTGGCCAGCCGCTCGGCGTCGCGCTTCATGTTGTCGACACGATCCGAGAGACGGTCTTTGTCGCCGGCCAGACGCCGACGTGCATCCGCGTCGGCGGCGCCGCTCTTTTCCATGCGGTCGGCTTCGGCGGAAATGCGCCGTTGTTCCTGTGCGATCTGCTGCGCCTCGGCCTGAAGATCTGCGGCGGCACGCTGGCGCGCGTCGGCGCTGCCACCACGCATCTGCTGCTCGAGCTGTCGCAACTGCTCGGCGGCGCGGTCGCCGTTCTGCGCTGCGGACGCCGCGTCGTCGCGGCGCATGTCGTTGGCGGCGCGGCGCATCTGTTCGAGCGCGCTGCGCATGCCGCTGTTCTCCTGTCCGCCTGACTGCTGGCCCGACTGCTGTCCGGATTGCTGCTGACCGGACTGCTGCTGTCCGGACTGCTGTTGGCCGGACTGCTGCCCCTGTCCGGCGCGCTGCTGCTCCAACTGCTTCGACAGTTCTTCGGCCTGGCGCTGCAGGTCCTGCTGTTCGCGTGCGAGCCGCTCGAGCTCCCGTTTTCTTGCTTCGGCCTGCATCTTCGCCAGCTCGCGCTGCTGACGGCTCAATTCCTCCTGGCGCCGTGCGAGGTCTTTGATCCTGTCGAGCGTGTCCTGGTTCGACTGCTGCTGGTCGTCGCGCTCCTCCACCTGCGAGCGCTGCTCGTAGTTGGTTCGCTGCTGCCGCTGGAGCTCCTTGTCGAAGAGCGCCGAGAGGTCCTGCGACTGACGGTTGCCGCCGCCACCACCGCCGCGCGCCTGCTGGGTGATCTGTCGACGTCGGACTTCGGCCTGCGCCTGGACGAGGCCGTTGAGCGCCGTCATCTCGTGCGGTATCGCCTCGCGTGTTTTCTCGGACGCGAGCTGCTCGATCGCCTTCATCATTGCCTCGACGGCCGCGGCGATCGGATCGGCCTGCTGTGCGGCCGGCTGTCGCTGCTGTGGCGGCGCGGGCAGCTGGCGCTCCATCATGAAGCCGCGGCCACGCCGCGACCGTCCGGCCAGCGTCCGCTCGACGCGCTCCTTCAGGTCTGCCTGCGCTTTGGCAATCGCCTTCACGTCATCGGCCGAGCGGCCACCCGCCGACCGCCGTTCAACGTTCCAGGTCGCACTGATGATGTCTTTCTGCGCCTGGATGAGGGCGTCGATCTGCGGATCCCCGCCGCCGGCGCCGCCCGCCTGGCTCTGCGCGGCGACGAACTCCTCGTTGAACGGCTTCACTTCGAGGAAGAACATGTCGCTCTGCGCTTCCGTCGATCTCCTCCCGCGGGCGACGTCGCGCGCTTTCGCGTAGTAGGTGATCACGTCGCCCGGTCGAACGTTCAACTCCTCCGCGGCAAGCAGAAAGGCGCCGGTACGGTCCGTCTGGCCTCCCGCTGTCTTCGCGAACGGCACGACACGCTCCTTGCCGCCGGCCACGGAGTACACGAGGTCGAGCGAGGCGATTCCGTAGTCGTCCTCGGCACGCGCTTCGATCGCGACCTCCTGGAGCGGCGTGATGCCCTGGTCGGCGGAGGGACGGAGGATTCTCACGTCAGGCGGACGATCCTCCATCACCCTGATGAAGTACTCGCTGTCATCGTTCGACTCGAGGCCGTCACCGTCGAGAAGGTGGATCCGATAGGAGTCGTCGCGGGCGATGACGAGCTCCGCTTCGAGCCGACGGTCGCCGGAGGGCCGCAGGTTCGGGGCCCCCTTCAGCACGCCGAGCGTGCCCGACACCACCGGCTTGTCGGTGTGGATCTGCAGCGTGATCCGAGTGCCCGCCGGCGCGTAGATATCGCCGCCATCTTCTTCGGTTCGTGGTGCGAGCGCGCTGAAGGACGGGTAGTGGTAGTGAACATCGATCCGCTTGACGCGCGGCGGGAACATCGCGGTGACGGTGTACTGGTTCGACGAGACGCCGCCGGCGATCACCTTGTACCTGAACGTGCGGTCCACTGACTCCAGCGGGAACTCGAACATCTCGCCGCCACGAAGCATCTCCACTGTCCGCTCTTCGGTCCCCGCGCTGACCACCAGTTTCGGGATCGCGCGCGACAACAGCGCGTCACCGCTGCGCAGCCGCGCCCGAATGGTCAGCGGCCGGCCGGCGACGATTCGTGTATCGCCGGGCACGACCTCCACCGACACAGATGCCGGGAACAGCCGCAGTCGTGCGGTCTCCAGCGCGTGGCGCAGCGCAGGCGCACCGATGGCGACGGTGATCACGACCACCGCGGCGCCCGACAGCGCGATGAGCGCCGCGCGTCTGAGCGCGGACGGTGGAACGAGCACAGCGGCATCGATCCCTTCGAGCTTTCGTAGCGCCGAATCGACGACGAGCGACGCAAACGGCGCGCGGCCGTCGGTCGCGTCCGCTGTCAACGCCTGGACGGCGCTCACCACGGCATCGTCCATGGAGAGATGCGATGGCAGCAGCTCGGCACGTTCCTCGATGAAGCGTGCGACGTGTGTGTCGTCCGGCCTCGGCTCGATACGGAAGACCAGGATGCCGGCGGCGGCAATCGACAGCAGTGTGGAGAACGCGGCAAGCAGCAACAGCGCACCGCCGACAGGAGCGATGAGCCAGTACACGACGAGGCCAGCCAGCAGGGGCACCGCCGCCGCTGCCATCGACGCCCCTGCGGTGCGCAAGGCGACCGTGACGAACCATCGCCGGCGAACGGCAGCGATCAGGGTCTGCAACTGCATGGCGCTACGCCCTTCCTGCAAAGGATTCCACCACGAGAACTGCCAGCATCAACATCAAACCGTACTGCCACAGATTCTGGCGCGCTTCAGTCTGCTCTTCCCGCGCGGGACGATCTCCGCCTGACATCTGTATCGGCTCCAGCATCCCGGCGAACTCCTCTGCCGTCATCGCGGCAAGGCTCGATTCGCGAGGATCGACGTTCACCGTGATCACGCGGCCGGACTGCAGCCGGTGCACACCCGGCTCGGGACGGACCGAGGCGGGCACGCGCCCGACCACGAACGTGTCGGGCTCCACCGTCTTCAGCGCCACGTGACGGACGGCCTCGGTGACGAAAGGTACGAACGAGGGTTGAAGCGGAAAATCGTTCCAGCGACGATCCAGGTCCGACGCAAACAACACGACGCGTCCTTCACCCTCGGCCCGCTCGACGAGCGCCGGCGTCCCGTCGTCGAAACGCGCGGCGACCTGCCATCCAGCGGGATTCACGCGCCACGTGCGATTGAAGCGCACGCTGCCCAGGTTCGCGATCAGTGCCCCGAACGGACGGAAAATCGGGTGGCGGACGTCGGTGGCCGTGAGAGTGGCCGGGCGCGTATCGGCCAGCACGAACGCAGACGTGTTCCATCCGAACAGCGACGCCACGACGGACGGTTCGACATCAGGTGAGGCGGCGATCAGGAGTCCGCCGCCGGAGCGAACGAACGAAGTCATGCCGTCGCGTGCGGCGCGATCGAGGCTGCGGGTGGAGAGGAGCACGACCGCTCGATGCCGCGAGATCGTCTCCGACCGGCCGCCGGCGATCTCCGCCGGAGAGACCACGCGAGCCGGAAGGGCAGCCACATCGGCGCCCTGGGTGACGTCGAGTGCGCGTTGCAGGTAGAACCCGGATGCCTCCGCAGACGCCACGATCATCACGGACGGCGGACCGGCGGCGTCGACGGCGATGTAGCGCGTGTTGTCGGCAGGAAACCCGATCTCGTCGTCGATTGAAAGCTGCACCGTACCCGCGGTGCCGCTCCACTCGAGGGGCACGTCCACCGTGCCGTCTGACGGCACCTCGTAGGTCGCGCGCGCGACCGCCTTTCCCTCGCGGTGCAGAGTGACCGATCCGGACCGCGGGGCGTTGGAGGCATTGTGGACCGATGCGATCAGGCGCTTGTCTTCCGAGCGTGCCGAGACGAGCGAGACGTTGGACGCCGGCAGCGTCATCACGCGCGTCTCGACGCGCAGCGATGCCGGGATGCGGGCGCGCGGCTCCCCTTCCCAACCGGCGCGCTGCAGATCGGTGATCACGATCACGCGCGCGGCGCCGCCCGTCGCGAGCTCGGTGGCTTTCGACAGCACGGGGGCATATCGCGTTGCGCCGTTCCCCGGCTGCATCGAGGCCACCGCGGCGCGTGCTTCGCCGGCGCCGCCCGGTTCGGCAATCACGCTCGCGCGCTCATCGAACGCGATCACCGCGATGCGCTCGCCGAACTCGGCTTCGTCGATCGCCGTGCGCGCCGCCTGCTTGGCGCGTTCGAACGTCCCCGGCGCCGCCATGCTGAACGACCGATCCACGGCAATGATGCGCAGCGGCAGCATCGCGGACGCAGCGCGCGGAGCAAACGGGCGCGCGAAGGCGGCGGCGAGCAGCAGCAGCGCGGTGACCCTCGCCGCCAGGAGGATGAGATCGCGCAATCGACGCCGGCGCGAACGCTCGACGGGAGACTTCTTCAACAGACGCACGGCGCTGAACCGCACCTCCGGCGCCACGTCGCGTCGAAGCAGGTGCAGGATGATCGGCACCGCGATCGCGATCGCGCCAAAAAGGAATGCGGGGTACAAAAAATTCATCGTCCGGAGCTACCTGTCTCATTTCCTCCGCGCGCGGGCCGACAGGTACGTCAGCAGCGCGAAATCCAATGGCTGGGACGTATCCAGCTGCACGTAATCGATGCCGGCGCCGCGCAGCTCATGGTCGTAGCGCAGCGTCAGGCTCGCCAGCTCGCGCAGGTACTCGGTGCGAACGCGCGCCGGATCCGCGACCACTTCGTCGGACGTCTCGACATCCTTGAATTTCGACGAACCCTTGAACGGAAAGGTGAGTTCGTCGGGATCCAGCACCTGGAACACGACCACGTCGGTGCCGCGGAACTTCAGGTGTCGCAGCCCCCTGATCACTGGCCCGGGTTCGTCGAGCAGATCCGAGATGACGACGACGAGGCTGCGCTTCAGCAGCGCTTCTGCGAGCTGGTGCAGGGGACGGCCGACGTCGGAGCGCTGCCCTGCCTCGAGCCGCTCGAGGGCGAGCAACAGCGTGTGCAGGTGGCCGGGCCGTGCGGCGGCAGGGAGCCGGAAGCGGATCTGCTCGTCGAATGCGATGAGCCCGGTGGCGTCGCGCTGGCGATTCATGAGGAACGCGAGCGATGCGGCGAGCACCGAGCCGTATTCGAGCTTGCTCATCGGCGCGCTGCCGCGATACGCCATCGACGCGCTCTGATCCAACAGCAGGTGACACTCGAGGTTCGTCTCCTCTTCGAACTTCTTGACGTAGTGGCGGTCGGTGCGCGCGTAGACCTTCCAGTCGAGCGTGCTCAGGTCGTCGCCGGGAAGGTACTGGCGGTATTCCGCGAACTCGACGCTGAATCCCTTGAAGGGGCTGCGGTGCAGGCCGGAGAGGAATCCTTCCACCACCGTGCGAGCCTTCAGTTCCATCGTTCCCAGTCGCGCGATGATCTCGGGATCGAGGAAGCGAAGGTCGCGGCCAGCGGCGGACGTCATGGCTACATTCCGCTGCGGGGAGCCGGAACGGCTTCGAGCAGCCGCTCGACCAGGTTGTCGGAAGTGATCCGCTCGGACTCCGCGTAGAAATTCGGAATGACGCGGTGACGAAGCACCGGACGCGCGAGCGCCTGGATGTCGCCGATGGAGACGTGATACCGGTTGTTCAGCAGCGCGCGTGCCTTGCCGGCGAGGATCAGCGACTGCGACGCGCGGAGGCCGGCGCCCCACTTCACCCAATCGCGAACGAACTGATGATCGCTCTGCCGCCCGGGCCGCGACGCATCGACCAGCCGCACCGCGTAACGCGCAACTTCCTCCGCGACCAGCACCTGGCGCACCAGCTGCTGGATCTCGAGGATGTCTTCTCCGCTCATCACTCGTGATGGCGGCGCCGTCGCCACGCCCGTCGTATTCGTGACCACGCGGACTTCTTCGTCTTCGGAGAGGTACGTCATCACGATGTTGAACATGAAGCGGTCGAGCTGCGCTTCCGGGAGGGGATACGTCCCTTCGAGCTCGATCGGGTTCTGCGTCGCCAGCACGAAGAACGGCCGGTCGAGCGGATAGGTCCGGCCCGCGGCCGTGACGTGATACTCCTGCATCGCCTCGAGCAGTGCCGCCTGCGTCTTCGGCGGCGTACGATTGATCTCGTCGGCGAGGATGATCTGCGCGAAGACCGGTCCCTTCACGAAACGCAGCGAACGATGGCCGGCGTCTTCGTCGAGCACTTCCGTGCCGGTGATATCGGCGGGCATCAGGTCGGGCGTGAACTGGATCCGCTTGAACGAGAGGTCCAGAATCTGCGCGACGGTCTTGATGAGCAGCGTTTTCGCAAGCCCGGGCACACCGGTGATCAGGCAGTGGCCGCCCGTGAAGAGCGCCATCAGCACCTGATCGATCACATCGTCCTGCCCGACGATCACCTTGCGGATCTCCGTGAGGATCGTCTGACGCCCGAGCGCCACTCGTTCTGCAACCGCTGCGATGTCCGCCGTTGTCGTCATAAGGAGAAACCGAACGATCGGCTGATCGTCAATGCGTCAGCGAGTAAATGATTTCGTTGATCTCCATGCGATAGGCCTGTGCGGTGAACTTCACGTAGCCCGGAAACTCGGCCGCGTTCGACCACTCCCACCCATCGCCCATGTCGGTGTTCCAGTTGATCAGCACCATCGCCCGCCCTTGATCGTCTTCGATGGCGCGCAGCTTGGCCTCGAAACCACCCTTCTCCCACGTGCGGCCGTAGAGAAACGATCCGAGGCCTGGCGTCTGCGGAAAGCCGTTCAGTTGATAGAAGCAATTGAAGATCGGATGACCCGGCGGCAGATCGACGATCTTCCGGTCCGGGAACACTCGTTTCATTTCGCTTTCGAGGTTCGCCCACTCGACGGGACCGTGAAAGTCGTCGAACGTCAGAGTGCCGCCTCTGAGCAGGAATTCGCGCAGGATCGGCACTTCCGTCTCCCGCAGACGCAAGTTGCCGGGTTCCACGATGTAGACCCACGGGTACTTCCACAGGTTGGGATCTTCGAGCGTGATCACCACGGGGTCGTTCACCTGGACCGCAGTGACGGTCTTCACGCGCCGCGAGAGGTTCTGCTCGGCAGCCGGCGCGTCGATGTACCAGGGCTCGTCTTCGTAATTCGTGAATCGGCTGCGCGGCATCGTCCATGCGTCGTAGCGGACCCGCGCGAACGTCCAGGTCAGGCCGGCGAAGCGCGAGTCTGTGACGGGCGGCCCCAGCGGGTCCGGCCGCTGAGCAGCAACGCCGGCGGCCAGCCAGAGACCGAGGCCCCCCGCCGCGACCAGCGGTAGCGCGAGGCCGCCCGGACGAATCATCGACGTGGCTCCCCGGCCGATTTCGACTGGATGCTCTTGAGGAGAAGGTCCTGCGCTCGCTCGAAGCTTGGCGCGATCTCGAGAGCGGCGAGCGCCTCTCGCTTTGCGTCTGCGGGGAGTCCTTTCGCGAGGTACGCCTCACCAAGATCGCAATGCGCGCCTGCGCGATCCGCCGGGCCGAGAGCCAGCGCGGCCTTGAATTCGCGAACGGCGAGATCGCCCTGATTCTTCTTCAGCGCCAGACGGCCGAGGCCGGTGTGCGCCGATGCGTCCGAGGGATCGAGCGACACGACGCGCTCATGCGCAAGCTGCGCGACATCAGACTTGCCCAGCTTTTCCGCGAGCGCCGCCAGCTTTCGCGCCGGGTCCACGGCCGTGTGGTCGTTCGCCAGCAACGCCTGATACTCCTGCAGTGCGCGCGGTTCGTCGCCGAGCTGCATCGCAAGCTCCGCCATCAGCGCATGCGGACTCTCTTCACCCGTCGCGACCGGCACGAGCGACGCCGCACGCTCCAGCGGCTCGAACGCCGCCTTGTCCTTCTCGGAAGCAAGGGCTCGGCCGTAGGCGACCTGGGCGATGTAGCTGCCGGGATTTGCCGCCGCGATCGTGCGAACCGTGGAAGGATCCGCCTGGTTCAACCCTTCGACCGGCCGAAGCGCGGTGCGCAGCGCGGCGAACCGCTGGTCGACGGACTTGTCGAACGCGGCCTGGAGCTGTTCCATTGATGCGCCGAGCGTCTTCGTCAGCGCCGCATCGCCTTCGAGCCCCTCGCCGTACGAGCGCAGCAACGCGTGCAGCTTCTCGTTGCCGTAGGTCTTGACGATGTGATCGACCAGCAGCGACGCCTGGAAGTATGCGAGCGCGATCGTGTCGGGACTCGTGAATCCGGCGTTGAGATCGGTCAGCTTGAGAGCCTTGCCCTGTTCCAGCGCGGCGGCGAACGGCACCTCCATGTCGCGCCCCCATTCGGGCCTCGCCTGCGCTTCTTCCCACACCGAAATGCCCTCGGTGAGCCAACGGGGCACGCGCTGATTGGACATCTGCAGCGTGATGACGTGCGCGAGCTCGTGCCACAGCGTGGCCTGCCACGAGAACTCGCCTGGTGGTCGCGCCTTCGGCGAATCGAGCGTGACCACGCGGCCGAAGCAGGCGCCGAGCGCGCCGATCATGCCGGGCAGCCCGAGATTGCGTACCGCGAAGTCATCGTGTACCGGAAAGATCTCGATGAGAATCGGCCCCTTCGGCGTGAACTGGTACTTCGCGCTGAGCACCTTCAGCGCGTCGCGCGCCAGCGGCAACGCGTACTCCCGCAGCACCGGTGCCTCGTCGGGATGCATCTTGATGGTCACGTCGCCGTCTTTGACCTCCGTGAAGCCGTCGAGCTTATCGAGCAGCATCAGCAGGTTGTAGGTCACGCGGTTGAAACGGTCCGCGTTGAAGGCCTGCTCGAGTGCGGCTCGCGCCGCGGGTTCATCGCCCGTTCGCAAGAGGTGCATCCCGAGGTCGCCGAACGCCTTCGCGGACGTGGGGTCGAGTGTTGTTGCCTGCTTCGCCAGGACGACCGCTTCGTCGAACCGGTAATTGCGTGCGGCCAGATCGGCGGCAACGCGGTAGACCTCGCCGAAACCCGGATGGATCGCCAGCACGTCGCGGACTTCCTTGTCGTACGTCTGGCGATCCCCCTTCACGTAAGCCATCGCGGCGACAAGCGCGCGCGCGTCGAGATTGCGAGGATTTTCGGCCAGCATCTTCGTCAGCCGCTCGCGTGCGGAGTCGGTGCGAGAGTTGTCGAGATCCAGCTGCGCAAGGAGCAGTTCCGCGGAGTCGAGTGTCGGATCGATCTCGAGCGCCTTGGTACCTGCCGCGGCGGCGGCGGGCGGATTTATGTCCGACACCGCCCAGCCGATCCCGGCGTAGGCCGGCGCCCACTGCGGATCAGCCTTGATCACCAGCTCGAGTCGCCGCTGTGCCTCGGCTTCGTCGAAGCGATCAAGAAACAGCAGAGCGAAGTCGGTGTCGATGGATGGGTCGCCCTCCAACGCCGTCGATGCAGATCTGAACAGCGAGTTCGCATCGTGTGGAAGTCCGAGGGCCTGCGCAGCACGGGCCGCACGGGCGATTGCGAACGGGTCCGCCGCGCCGGACCCTTGGCGGAACACGGTGGATAGCAGCGGCTCCGCTACCTGTGATCGCCCGAGCCGCTGATGCAACAGACCGAGCTCGAGCGCCGCGGTGCCGACAGGAGCCTGCGCGGCGGCCGGTTCGAGCAGCTTGACTGCGTCTTCGTACTGTCCTTTTCGTATCGCGAGATGACCGAGAACCGCGGCCGCTTCCGGATCGCCCGCCGGCTGCGCACGAGCCAGCGCCTCGGCCTCCGCAAGTTTGCCGTGACCGATCGCCGTCCATGCGCCGCGCGGAAAGGGTTGCCGTTCTGACTGCTGCGCGGCCGTGCCGGGGAAATCAGTCGCCGCGAGGCACACACCCAGCAAGACGACGACGAGCGGCCGCAAGGGCACTCGGCGCGCCTTCGCGAAAAAGGAAGTGGGCGAGCGCATGCGTGTGCCCGGCATAAAACTGCGTCGATTATAGAACACGGCTTCCGGCCAGCCCGGGGGAACACGGACTCTCCGGTTAGACTCCGGCGGAGGAGATACAGCCGTCAGCGCAGACCGAGCGCGCGCTCTTCGACGCGGATGCGCAGGAAGATCAGCGCAGCGAACCCGATCACGGCGATGGCCCCGGTCACGGGTGCATGCGCAATCAACGCCGCGCCGCTGATTTCGGCGAGCACGGCGATGTAGTTCGGGTGTCGGAGCAGGCGGTAGGGACCAACCAGTACACGAGTGGAGCCCGGCGGGACGAGGACGCGGAACGTCCAGCGCACGCCGAGCGACAGGATTGCCCAGTATTTCAGCAGCTTGGCGCCGACAAACAGCGCGAAGCCCTCCGCGATGTGAACGTCGACGACGTGCCGGTTCTCCCAACCTTCCAGGAACATCGCGACGAAAGCGGCCGGATAGGCGACCTGCATCATCCAGTACACGTCGTCATGCGGCTCCGACGCGCCCATCGCACGAAGCTGGCGCTCGTTGCGGCGCGACAGCGTCGCTTCGAACAGCATCGGCACGAGTACGATGGTCGCCAGCAAAACCAGGTTCATCGGTCGACCCCGCCAAGGACGATCGCGCTGTTCTTCGATCCGAAACCGAGGCAGTTGCACAACGCCGCCGCCACGCGAGCCTCGCGCCCGCGGTTCGGGATCACGTCGATGTCGCAATCCGGATCCGGCTCGTGATGATTGATGGTGGGCGGCAGGAATCCGTCGCGAAGGGCGAGCGCGGCGGTCACGATACCGGCGGCGCCGCTCGCGCCCTGGGGATGGCCGATCATCGACTTCGTCGAGGACCCGGCGACGTTGTCGGCGGCCGGGCCGAAGAACTGCCGCACGCACCGCGCCTCGACCGCATCGTTGAGCACCGTCGACGTGCCGTGAAGGTTCACGTAGCCAATTTCTTCGCGCGCGCGGCCCGCGCGTTTCAGCGCCAGGCCCATCGCGCGAACGATCTGTTCGCCGTCAGGGTCCATCTGCACGCGATGGTATGCGTCGCACGTCGACCCGTACCCTTCGACCGTCGCGTAGATGTGCGCCCCGCGCGCGCGCGCCCGTTCCTCGCGCTCGAGCACGACCATCCACGCGCCCTCGCCGAGCACGAAGCCGTCACGATCCCGCTCGAACGGACGCGACGCTTCTCGCGGCCGATCGTTGTAGCGCGTTGCCACGGCGCGCATTCTGGAAAACCCGAAGATCATTCCCGGTGTGACGCAGGCGTCCGCACCGCCGGTCAGCAGGAGGTCCGCGTCCCCACTGCGTATCAGCGAGGCCGCATAGCCGATGGCATCGGTCGAGCTCGTGCAGCCGGTGGAGATGACGTGGCTGATTCCGTGCAGCTCGAGCGCGATGGAGATCTCGCTCGAGATCATGCCGACGATCGACACCGGGATCGCGTACGGGGTGACGCGCTTCCAGCCGTCGGTGAAGAACTCGCCGTACTGCTTTTCGGCCACGTCGATCCCGCCCGCGCCGCTGCCGACGAGCACCCCGGCGCCAGGCTCGTTGAGGCGCAGCCCC
This sequence comes from Vicinamibacterales bacterium, assembly GCA_035537955.1. Taxonomy (GTDB): domain Bacteria; phylum Acidobacteriota; class Vicinamibacteria; order Vicinamibacterales; family 2-12-FULL-66-21; genus JACDCA01. The sequence continues at coordinate 25,163 of DATLLF010000302.1, forward strand.
GAGTCACTCCACGCTTCGGTAGCGGCGATGACGGCAATCAGCGACGCACGCGAGTAGCGGCGCGGGTCCGGACGTCCATTGCCGCCACTGTTGCCGTTCGGCGCGCGCTCGGCGATGGTGATGGCATCGTCGATCGAGACCGACGGCACCGGCGCTGCGACACCGCATCCGAAGCCGGAGGTATCGAATTCGGTGATCGCGCGGGTGGCGCTGCATCCGCGCCGCACGGAGCTCCAGAAGCGCTCCCGGCCGACACCAAACGGGGAAACGACCCCGATGCCGGTAATCGCGACGCCCGGTGTGGCCCGGCTCATCTTCTTATAATAGGCCGCGATTTGGCTCAGCTCCTCTTCGCGTGGTTTTCTGCCGCTGCATTCGCGGCATCGCTGCTCTACTTCCTCTATAGCTATCTCTTCCGCTTTGCGGCAGTCGCCTCGTCATCGGATCCCGCGCTTTCCCTGCTCGTAAACCTCTTTCTGTTCACGTCGTTCGCTGCTCACCATACCGTCTTCGCCCGAACCGGTGTGAAGAGGCTCGTGATCCGGGTCGTACCTCCGCCACTGGAACGCGCCGTCTACACGCTGATCGCCAGTGTTTTATTCGTGATCGTGATCTACGCATGGCGCCCGCTGCCGGGAACGGCCTGGATACTTCACGGTGTCTGGAAATGGCCCGGCTATATGTCGCAGGCTGCAGGAATCGTGCTGACGATCGTCGCCGCACGAACGCTCGACGTGTGGGAGCTGGCGGGTGTGAGGCAAGTCTCGGGTAAGAAGGATGCGCCCGTCGCTCTGCAGACCCACGGACTCTACGGGTTCGTGCGTCACCCGCTCTATTTTGCCTGGGTGCTGCTCGTGTTCGGCGCGCCCGGCATGACGATGACACGATTGGGCTTCGCGGTGATCAGCACCGCGTATCTCGCCATCGCGATTCCGTTCGAGGAGCGAAGCCTGATCGAAACGTTCGGTGCGGACTACGCGTCCTATCAGACACAAGTGCGCTGGAGAATGCTGCCGGGGATCTACTGACCGGCTTGCGGCGCTCTCGGCTTGCGGCCCGCGGCTTGCGGCTGGCGGCCTCTCGAGGCGGACATCTTTCCACGAATCGCCACTTGAACAACGCTCGGCTCTCCAGTTCAAAAAATCGGAAGCCGCAGGCCGCGAGCCGCAAGCCGCCAGCCGCCAGCCGCGAGCCGGACCCGAAGCCCGGAAAGGTATCATCGACATATGGCCGAAGCCCCTCTCACTCCGCCGCTGCCATCCGAGCTGCCCGTCGTCCCGCTTCGCGGGGCAGTCGTGCTGCCGATGACTGTCGCTCCGCTCGCAGTCAGCCGCCAGGCCTCATCTGAAGCGATCAACCGCGCGCTCGCCGGCGATCGCATGGTGCTGCTGTTGCTGCAGAAGAACGACGCGGACGAACCGGGTGCTGATGATCTGTATCGCGTCGGTACCGTCGGCGTGATCCGCCAGATGGCCAAGGCGCAGAACGGGATGCGCGTGCTCGTCGAGGGCATCGCCCGCGTCCGCGCGGAATTCCTCCAGACCGACAAGGGGTTCATTCGCGCGCTGATCAAGCCGCTGCCGGAACTTTCGCAGCGATCGGTCGAGATCGATGCGCGTGTGCGTCATCTGCAGGAGCTCGTGGATCGCGCGCTATCGCTCGCGACCGGCCTCTCCGCTGAAGTCAAGGCGCTGGTCGCCACCATGGACGACCCGCTTCGCATCGTCTACCTGCTCGCGAGCCTGCTCGACATCAAGTCGGACGACAAGCAGAAGCTGCTCGAAGAGAACGACCTGATCGTCAAGCTGGACGCCGTCGCACGCGAGCTGGCGCGGGAGATCGAGGTGCTCGAGCTGAAGGGGCGGATCGAATCGCGCGCGGAGAAGGAAATGACCGAGGCGCAGCGGCAGTACATGCTGCGCCAGCAAATGAAGGCGATCCAGAGCGAGCTCGGCGAAGGAGATGGCGAGTCGCAGGAGCTGCGCAAGCGCGTCGAGGAGGCGAATCTTCCGGAGCACGTCGCCGCGGTCGCCAATCGCGAGGTCGAGCGGCTCGAGCGAATGACGCCTGCCTCTCCCGAGTATCAGATGATCCGGACGTATCTGGACTGGCTCCTCGACGTCCCGTGGGACAAGCCGACCGACGACCGGCTCGATCCTGTCGAAGCACGGCGCGTTCTCGACGAGGACCACTACGATCTCGACAAGGTGAAGGAGCGAATCGTCGAATACCTCGCCGTGCGCAAACTGAAGGGCGACATGAAGGGGCCGATCCTCTGTTTCGTCGGCCCTCCGGGCGTCGGCAAGACGTCGCTGGGCCAGTCGATCGCCCGCGCGATGAACCGCAAATTCGTGCGGATCTCGCTCGGCGGCGTGCGCGACGAGGCGGAGATCCGCGGCCATCGCCGCACCTACATCGGCTCCATGCCCGGACGTCTCGTGCAGGCGTTGAAGAGCGCCGCATCATCGAACCCGGTGTTCATGCTCGACGAGATCGACAAGATGTCGGTCGGCATCCAGGGCGATCCGGCGGCAGCCATGCTGGAGGTGCTGGACCCGGCGCAGAACCATACGTTCCGCGACCACTACCTGGAGATCCCCATAGACCTGTCGAAGGTGCTCTTCATCGCGACAGCGAATCAGCTCGGTACCATCCATCCCGCGCTGCTCGACCGCATGGAGATCATCCCGCTCGCGGGCTATACCGAAGACGAGAAGCTGCACATCGCGAAGATGTACCTGATCCCGCGGCAGCGTGACGAACACGGGCTGAAAGAAGAACAGATCGCTATCGGCGACGAAGCCGTCCGGCGCGTGATCACGGAATACACGCGGGAAGCCGGCGTCCGTTCGCTCGAACGGCAGATCGGTACGATCGCCCGAAAGATCGCCGCGAAGGTCGCGACGAGCGCAGAGTACTCGCCGCGGGTGGACGCACCCGACGTGCCCGGGTTTCTCGGGCCAGCGAGGTTCCGCGGCGAGACAGCGTTCCGCACCTCGCGCGCGGGTGTGGCGACAGGCCTTGCCTGGACGGAAACCGGCGGCGACGTGCTGTTCATCGAAGCAGTGCTGATGCCTGGCGGGGGCGGTCAGCTGACGCTGACGGGACAGCTCGGCAGCGTGATGCAGGAGTCCGCGCGCGCGGCGCTCAGCCACGTGCGCCAGCAGGCACGTGCGCTCCAGATCTCGCCGGAGTTCCTGGCGAAGCAGGACCTCCATCTGCATGTGCCGGCAGGAGCCATCCCGAAAGACGGGCCGTCTGCCGGAGTCACCATGGCGACGGCGATCGTTTCGACGGCGCGGGGCGTGCCGGTGGCCTCTGAGGTCGCCATGACAGGGGAGATCACGCTTTCGGGCCTCGTGTTGCCGGTGGGCGGCATTCGGGAGAAGGCGCTGGCAGCGCGGCGCTACGGCATCAAGACGATGGTGCTGCCGAAGCTGAACGAGCCGGATCTGGCCGAGTTGCCCGACGAGGTCCGCCGCGACATGACGTTCGTGCCGGTGACCACGCTGGAGGAAGCGCTGGCGGTCGCACTGCCGGGTAGCGTGACGCCAACTGCGTCCGCGCATACAGGTGTCGGCGGAACGACGGCTTCCGCCGCGCAGCCCGCGCGCGATTGACGGTCGCCTTCTACATCTCGGGCCACGGCTTCGGGCACGCGTCGCGGCAGATCGAGATCCTCAACGCACTGCGCGATCACGCGCGCGACGGACTCGACGTCATCGTTCGCACGGCTGCGGCCCGCTGGCTCGTCGATCGCACGCTCTCGACACCGGTCACCTTTCTGCCCGGCGACTGCGACACGGGCATCGTACAGATCGACAGCCTGCGACTCGACGAGGCGAGGACGGTGCGCGCGGCGCGCGATTTCTACGCGACATTTTCGCGCCGCGTCGATGCCGAGGCCGCCCTGCTCCGCGCTCATGATGCCAGGCTCGTCATCGCGGATGCGCCGCCACTCGCCTGCGCCGCGGCTGCGTCGGCTGGCATCTCGTCCATCGTCGTCAGCAACTTCACCTGGGATTGGATCTACGAAGCGTACGGTCCACGTTTCCGGGCTGACGCTCCGGACGTCCTGCCGGTGATCCGTGATGCGTACGCGCACGCCGCCGCAGCCTGGCGCCTGCCGATGCACGGCGGGTTTTCGACGTTCGTGTCGATCGTCGATCTTCCTTTCGTGGCGCGACACGCCAAGCACTCGCGCGAGGATGTGCTGGGCGCACTCGATCTCCCGTCCGCACGCCCGCTCGTGCTCTCATCGTTCGGCGGCTACGGCCTGAACGATCTCGACCTGCGCGCGCTCGACTGCCGCGACACGTGGACCGTCGTCATCACCGGTCTCACGGCTCCGCCGACTCGGCTCGACGGCATCGCCTTTCTCGATGAACGACGGATGTACGACCGCGGCCTGCGCTATGAGGACCTCGTTGCCGCGGTCGACGTCGTCGCCACGAAGCCCGGCTACGGCATCATCTCCGAGTGCGCAGCCAACGCTACCGCGATGCTCTATACGTCGCGGGGCAGGTTCCCGGAGTACGACGTGATGGTTCGTGAGATGCCGCGCGTGCTGAGATGCGCGTACATCGAGCAGGACGCGCTGCTCGCCGGGCGCTGGCGCGCGGCGCTCGACGCGCTGCGCGACGTTCCCGCGCCGCCCGAGCACTCAGCCACCAACGGCGCCGACGTGGTTGCCGACAGGATCGTACGCCTCCTCGGTGCGCGGCACTAAGGTCAATCATTTACGAACAGGAGCGCACCGCAGGGCGCGGAGGCTGCTGAGCCCGTGGCGGCACACCGAATCGAGAAACACCCGTTTTTTGTGTACTCTTGAGCGCTGTCGAGGTTCACACCTAACGGGAGATGCCGATGTTTTCACGCCGCGAGTTCTTGTACGGTGCGGGGGCGGCAGCCGCCCTGCTGAACGCGCCGAGAATTGACGCCAGGCAGCAGCAGGAACTGCCTCCCTCGATTCGCGCGCTGACGTCGATGCGCTCGCAGATGCGGCCGATCACGGCAGACGAACGGCGCGTCCGCGTGGAGAAAGCGCGGCGTCTCATGGCGGAACAGAAGATCGACGCGGTGATGCTTTGCCAGGGCACGTCGCTCGTCTACTTCACCAATATCCGGTGGGGCGGCGGCGAGCGCCTCTTTGCGTGCATCATCCCCGGCAAAGGCGAGCCGTTCTTCGTCTGCCCCGCCTTCGAAGAGGACCGCGCACGCGAGCAGATCGCGCTCGGCCCGTTCGGCGGCACTGCCGACGTGCGCACGTGGCACGAGCACGAAAGCCCCTACGAGCGCGTGGCACAGGGGCTGCGTGACCGCGGTATCACAACCGGGAAGCTCGGGATCGAGGAGCGGATCGACTTCGTCTTCAGTGACGGGGTTCGGCGCGCCGCGTCCGGCATAACGGCCGTCAGCGCCACGCCGATCACCGCAGGATGCCGGATGATCAAGGACGCACACGAGCTGGAGTTGATGCGCCTCGCGTCCGCGGTCACCCTAAAGGCGTACGACGCCGCATATCGTGCGTTGAAGGAAGGAATGACGCAGAACGATTTCGCGCATCTGGTCGAGTCTGCGCACGCGCAGCTCGGGTTCGAGGGCGGGGCGGGCGTCCAGGTCGGCGAGTATTCCGCACTACCCCACGGCTCGATCGCGCCGCAGACGATCCGCGAAGGCACGATCCTTCTCATCGACGGCGGCTGCGACGTCGGCGGGTACCAGTCGGATCTGAGCCGCACGTTCGTCCTCGGCAAGCCCACGGCAAAGATGCGTGCTGTCTTCGACATCGAGCGCAAGGCACAGGACGCCGCCCTTGCGGCGGCCAAACCGGGCGTCCCCTGCGAGCAGGTCGACGCCGCCGCTCGCAAGATCATCGTCGACGCGGGCTACGGGCCTGACTACAAGTACTTCACGCATCGCGTCGGCCACGGCATGGGCATGGACGGGCACGAGTGGCCGTACCTGGTGCGCGGCAACAAGCTGCCGCTCGCGCCGGGGATGACGTTCAGCGACGAGCCGGGTATCTACCTGCGCGGCGAATTCGGCGTGCGGCTCGAAGACGACATGTACATCACCGAGGACGGCGCGAAGCTGTTCACACCGCAATCGGAGTCGCTCGACAAGCCGTTCTGATGCTGCTGTCGATCGTCATTCCTCTCTACGACGAGCAGGCCGTGTTGCCGCAGCTCGTGGCGCGCCTCGACGAAGAAATCGCGAGGCTCGATTGCGAGAGCGAAGTGATCCTCGTCGACGACGGGAGCAGGGATGACACACCCGCGCTCGCTCGCGAAATCGCGCATCGTGATCCGCGATATCGGCTTCTCTCTTTCAGCCGCAACTTCGGCCACCAGGCGGCGATCACGGCCGGGCTCGACTTCGCCGAAGGGGACGCGGTCGTCATCATGGACGCCGATCTCCAGGACCCGCCCGAGATCATCGCGCAGATGGTTGATCTGTATCGACGGGGCTACGACGTGGTTTCGGCGCAGCGCCAGAGCCGCGAGGGCGACAGCGCGTGGAAGCGCGGCACGGCATCCGCGTTCTACTGGCTGATGCGACGCACCGTGGACGAACGTCTGAAATCGGAGGTCGGGGACTTCCGGCTGCTGAGCCGGGAGGCGGTCATCGCGCTGCGCGGCTTCCGCGAGCAGCACCGCTTCATGCGCGGCCTGATCGCGTGGCTCGGCCTGAAGGAAGCGACCGTGCCGTTCGCGCGTGGCCCGCGTGCCGCAGGAACCACGAAATACCCAACCCTCAAGATGGCGGCGTTCGCGTGGACGGCGATCACCTCGTTTTCGGGCCTGCCGCTGCGCCTCGGAATGCTGCTCGGCCTGTTCATGACAGCGCTCGGCGCCGTGTATTTCGTCTACGCCGCGTACCGCGCGCTGATCGTCCAGGCCACCGTGCCGGGCTGGACCTCGCTCGTCTTCCTGCAGATCTTCTTCTCCGGCGCCATCCTGCTCTCCATCGGCCTCGTCGGCGAGTACCTGGCACGCATTTACGAGGAGTCGAAGCGGCGCCCCCTCTACGTGCTGCGCGACACCGTGAACGCGCCCCGCCCGCGGAACTCGAGCCAGGAACGAATCGTCGTTCTCGAACCACGGAGAGACCGCCCCGAACATGACGTCATCGAGCGGAAGTAACCGTCCGTTACTTCCGCCTTCTGCTGCATTCAGCCTTCAGCACTGCAAGTATCAATAAGGCGGCCGCGAAGTGAAGAACAGCGTCGACAGCAGCGCCTGTCCGAACGCGAACGCGATCAGCCAGTACGTCCGACGGCTCGGAGGCACGGCGGCTCCGAGCCACAGGAAGATGGGAAAGAGTGGCGCGGTGTAGCGGCCGAGCGAAATGGATCCCATCGTGATGAACGGCGGCAACACTGCCATTCCGACGAACAGACCGTACGCAAGACCGAACCGCAGAACGATAGGCACGACCGCAGCCAGGGCAAACAGCGCCGTCACGGATTCGAGCACTTCGATCGGGAACGACCGCACGTACGTCGCCAGGCCCTCGGCGGCGATCAGGTTGCTGCGATCGTCCACGACGTTCACGATCTCGGCCTTGCCTCGACCCCACGCCTGCTGGGCCTTGACGAACGCGAACGGGTCACCGGTCAGCGACTGGACGTACGCGGCGTAGCAAAGCATCCCGACCACCGGCAGCGCCGCAATCAACATCGGCTTCGTCAAGCGGCTCAAGCTGGGGACCTCGCCTGAATGAGAACCAGACAGCCAGCCACGACTCCGCGCCAAAGGCAGCACCGCGAGCAATCCGAGTGGCAGCGAGATCAGAAAGCCGTTGGGCCGCAACAGACCGAGGAGCAGAGCGAACGGCGCCGCCTTCCAGTACTGGGCACGCCTGAAGTAAAAGAACGTTGCCGCAGCCGCCAGCAGGAAAACGGATTCCGTGAGCACGGCGCTGTAGCACATGCCGAAGGGATACAGGGCGAGCAGCATCAGCGACGCCCGCGCTTCTTCATCGGGTAGATCCAGGCGGGCGAGACGATATAGATAGACGAGTCCCAACAGGAACGCGACGGTCACGACGACGACACCGCCCGTCCAGAGATTCACATCGAGGATCACCGCGGCCGCGCGCATGAGCAGCGGCAGCGCCGGGAAGAAAGCGATGGAATTCTGGACCGACGGATCGAACGAGCCGGCGTCCTCGTAGCCATCGTCGGCGATGCCGAAATACCAGCCGCCGTCGAAGCGGGCGTAGAGGTCGACGAACTCGTTCACCGACGAAATCGTGTGCGGCTGCCTGAATCCAATCGAGACCACTGCTACGTATGCGGCGATGAGCACGAGCCCCCTCGACAGGGCGAACGCAGGCCACGCGGCGCGCAGCGGCGGCTTGCTCGCCAGCGTCCGTATCCATCCGGCCACACGTGTGTGCCAGGGAGCCGCGCGCCACACGTAATGACGAATCGCCAGAAGTCCCGCGAGCCAGAGTGCGAGCCGCTCCCACGACCGCAGCGAGATGTAATGATCAGGGCCGATCGATATACGGTAGCCATCGCCGGCGAGGGAACGCAGGATCAGCGCAACGAGCACGATGCACAACACGTCGGCCGCAGTCACCCACCACGGGATCCGCACGGCAGCGCGCGGCAGCGATTCCACAGGCATCAGCTTCGCGAGTAGTCGCCGCGGCGCGCGCGCTGGCGAACCCGCATCACTTCGCGCAGCATCGCAATCGCATCACGGCCCATCCGCAACCGTGAATCGGCGCGGAAATGCCATTCGATCGGGATCTCGCGCACCCGAAGGTTGTGCAGTCGGGCGAGATACAGGACTTCGATATCGAAGGCCCACCCCTCGATCGTGACGCGCGGGAAGATCGCGTCGGCCGCGGCAGCGGTGAACATCTTGAAACCACACTGAGTGTCCTGGATGTCGCGGACCGTGGAGAGCCTGACGAGCGAGTTGAACGCACGCCCTGCGAGGTGGCGGACGAGCGGCTCCCCTACACGCCGCGCGCCGATGCCCTCGCGGCTGCCGATCGCGACATCAGTGTCGCCGAGCGCCGGCGGCATGAAGCGGTCGAGCTCGTGGACGGGCATGGACAGATCGGCGTCGCACATGAATCGGTACGCGGCCCGGGACGCGAGCATGCCCGCGCGCACGGCGCCGCCTTTGCCGCGATGCGGTTCCGCCTGCAGGACGACCCGCGGCTCCGACCTGCTGAACTCTTCGACGATCCGTCGCGTGTTGTCCGCGGATCCATCGTCGACGACGCGCACTTCCCAGTTCCAGTTGCGGCCGGCAAGATACGCCGAGAGCGTGCGCAGCGTGCCCGGCAGCCCGCGTTCCTCGTTGTAGGCCGGGATGATGGTTGACATCGAGAGCGGCTGTGGCGACATCGCGCTCGTCCTAACGCCGCTGCTCCGCCGGCCCGCGACACGTCGCGTACCGGCCCGGCAGGAGGAGCATCAGTCCGTCGTCGAGCCGCACGCTGGGGATGTCGGCAAAGGTCGTCCGATGTGCATCAACCGTGGCGAGGGCACCGCCGGTCGGAGCGGCGAGCGTGGCGCGCAGTTGCCTGTAGTCCTCGTCGGAGACCATGACTGGCTGCTGTTCTTCAGGAACGAACAGCTTCCGAATCAACACGTCGAGCGGACGGTCCTGCGGCTGCTCCATGCCAACGCGTCGAAAATAATAGACGTACTTCCATTGGCCGAGGTCGGCGGCGTGGACGTAGATGCCCTGCGGCTCACCGGGCTGAGTCTCGCGCCGCACACATTCGGCGAGCGCCTTGACCGGCGCACGCCCGTCGTCGAGACGGTCGAGCGTACCGCGATAGTTTTCGAGCGGCAGCGTGGCGAGTACGAGGAGCGGAAGCAGGAGTCGTCCGGCAAACCTCCCCTGGTTGGAGAGGATCAGGAGGACGGTTCCCAGCACCAGCGGACGGAACACCGACGAATTCCGCAAGAGCACGACGTCCCCGATGCGTAGCCCGAAGCGTCCATACGTGACGGTGACCGCGGCCACCGTGAACGCGAGCAGTGCGAGAACGGTTGCCATGGAGCTCAACACCGGAACGCGCTTCCGGGCGATCATGTCCGACGCGGTACTGCCCCATCGCTCCACCGCTCCATAGGCCGGCGACTCACGACGAAGGATGATCCCCGGAAGGTATCCGGCGGCGAGCGCGAGCGGCGGCAGGAACGGATACGCGTAGTGATACAGCTTCGAGCTGCCGACGGAGATGGCCGACAGCGGCACGATCAACCAGCACAGGATCAGCGCGCCTGCATCCCACCGTCGCCGGACGGTGGCGACGAGCAGCGCGATGAGGCCGCAGGCCACCGGAAGCAGCGTCCTGTTCAAGACACATTCCTGATAGAGGGTCGAAAAGTAATAGTGCCAGGGGTGCAGGTGGCCGGGATCGAGGAAGCCGGTCATGCGCCTGTACACGTGCTCGCCCAGGATCACGTGCCAGAACCGCTGTCCGTATTGGACGCTCTGATAAACGAACCACGGAGCCGTCGTCAGGATTATCAGCACGATGGCGGTCGCCCAGATCTTCCAGTCCTCGCGAAGACGTCGGCGCCAGGACGGGAATACGAGGAACATGACCGCAAGCACCCCGGGAAAGAAGATGGCTGCCACGAACTTGGTCATGAAGCCGAGGACGAAGAACGCGGCCACGGCGAACACATGAACGCGCCGCGCTCTACGTTCTTCGGCGCTGGACCAGGCAAGCGCGTGAAACATGCCGCCGCAATAACTCAGGAACAGCGCCGCCTCCATGTTCTGACTACGCAGACCGTGCTCGAAGAGCAGCGGCTGGTGCACGAACAGGATGAACACTGCAACGAGTCCACAGAGGGAACCGGCGAGTCGCCGACCCATGCCAAATACGTAAAGGAACGCGATCGCGCCGAAGACGGCGTCCCAGAAGCGCTGCCCGAAATCATCATGCGGCAGGAGGCCGGCGCGCATGGAAGCCGCGACGATCCAGAACTTCAGCGGCGGCTTTTCGAGGAAAGGTTCGTTCTCGTGCGGTATGGATCGCGGGGTTAACCAGTCGCCCGTTTCTATTATCAGATCGACTGCGTACGCATAGATGGGCTCATCGCCCTGGAGATCGGCGCGACCGAGGTGGACGAACAACGGCACGCAGAAAAACGCGAGGACGAGCGCTGCACCGATCCATGTGCGGCCCGGCGGGAGCAGCGAGCGTGACGATTCCACTCTACGGGCAGTACGTCGGTCAGTCCTTCACGCAGGTCACGAGTGACCACAGCCGCGGTACGTTGACCTTTTCGATGGAGACGGGCTGCAGGTCGGCTTGCGCGAGGAAGGCTGGCAGATCCAGGTCTGCCTTGAAGCCGATGTGGATGGTGTAAGGCGAGATCCATCGCTCCAGCCGCGACAGCAGGGCATTCGGGCTGAGGAAATGGTTCAAGAAAATGATCCTGCCGCCTGAACGGCAGACGCGGTGCATCTCCTGCGCGACCTTGACGGGATCGGGCACCACGCTGATCAGATACGGCGCATAAACGATGTCGAACGACCCGTCGGCGAACTTGAGGTCGCCGGCGTCCATCTGAAGCAGCCGCATGTTGCGGATCTCTTTGCGTGCGGCGCGCTCCCGCGCCTTTTCCAGCATCGAGCTGGAAAAGTCGATGCCGGTGACGGTGCAATTCTTTGGATAGAGCGAGAGATTGATGCCAGTACCCACGCCGACCTCGAGCACGCGCTCGCCAGGCTGAATGTCCATCCGCTGGATCGCCTGAAGCCGCCCCGGGTGCAGGGTCGGACCAAACGTGAGGTCGTAGACCTTGGCCAGTTTGTCGTAAACGCCCTCGACGAAGTCGTTTTCGACGGCAGCGACGGAAAGCGCGCGGCTCCCGGCGTCACCCGACACAAGTTCATCCTCGGACGGCGACTTACGTTCAAATAAGGCCATATAAGAAATTGCGACTATATCCCGGCCACATACGGAGGGGCAAGCAAGGGGAGGTCCTCACGCGGCGAGCGCTTTCATCACGCCCAGCGCGGAATCGATTGCACCGGCTGCCGTCGAGATCTGGATTCCTTGAACGTGCGGCCTGACGGCAGCGGCAAGCTCGGACGCGATCTCGAGCCCTGCGGCCGCTTCACGACCCGCCGTTTCCGCGCGACGCATCCGTTCGACCACCGCTTCTGAAACGGACACACCTGGCACTTCGTTCGCCAGGAACTCCGCGTGCCTGAGGCTCTCGAGTGGGACGATCGACGCGAGCACTGGAATGCGGCAGTCGCTGCGTTGCAGGAACTCGACCAGCGCGTCGACATCGAACACCGGTTGTGTAATGGCGAACTCAGCCCCCGCCTCAACCTTGTAACGGAAGCGGCGATGTTCGTGCTCGAGGTCGAGCGCTGAGGGATTCAGCGCAACGCCGATGTGAAATGCCGTCGGCGAGCCGATCGGCTCGCCACCGATGTCGAGGCCCTGATTGAGCCGCGACACCACGTTGGTCAGCCCGATGGAATCCACGTCGAACACGGCCGTCGCGTCAGGGTAATCACCAACGTACGGAGGATCGCCGGTGATCAACAGCACGTTGCGGATGCCCATCGCGTGCGCACCGAGCAGGTCGGACTGCATGCCGAGCAGGTTGCGGTCGCGGCAGGCGTAATGGAGGATCGTTTCCATCCCGCTTTCCTGCTGAACGATGACTGAGGCTGCCAGCGCGCTCATGCGAGCGCTGGCGCGCGGACCATCGGGTACGTTCACGAGGTCCACCCCGTGGATGCGGAGTTGCCGCGCCTGCTCCACCAGCTTCCGCGAGTCATCGCCCCGCGGCGGCACGAGCTCTACTGAAATGGTGAACACGTTGCGGGACAGCGCGTTTGCCATCCGCGACTTCTCCACCCGCGGCACCATCTCGACCCGCGGAGCGGACGAGGCGACCGGCACCGGCTTCTCACGCGTCGCGATCGCGGGCGCGAGTGACCGAACGGCTGCCTTGATCTGTTTGATGTGATCGGGCGTCGTGCCGCAGCATCCACCCACGAGGCGCACGCCGTTGTTGATGAAACGCCGCGCGTACGACGCCATGTACTCGGGCGAACACAAGTAAATGTTGCGACCCTCGACCTCGCGCGGGCTGCCGGCATTGGGCTGCGCAGACAGCTTCGCGGTGGCGACCTGCGACATGCGCTCGATCGTCTCGAGCATGCCGGCTGGCCCGACGCTGCAATTCACGCCGACGACGTCCGCCCCGTGCGCCTGCAGCCGCGGCACGAAGCTCTCCGGCGCGACGCCGTCCAGCGTGTTGCCGTCGTCTTCCGTGGTGACCTGCGCGACGATCGGCAGGTCGCAGACGCTGCGGATCGCCCGGATCGCGGCGCTCACTTCATTCAGGTCGCGGAAGGTTTCGAGCACGAAGAGATCGACGCCCCCCTCGTTGAGTGCCTTCGCCTGCTCCCTGAAGTAGTCTTCGGCCTCCTCGACGCCGGTCTTACCCCAGGGCTCGATGCGAATACCGAGCGGACCAACGGCGCCGGCCACATAGACGTGGTCTCGCGCGGCATGGCGCGCGATCCGCGCGCCCTGGAAATTGATCGAATGCACCTTGTCGCCGAGGGCGAAGGCGCCGAGCTTGATGCGGTTCGCGCCGAAGGTGTTCGTCTCGATGACGTCCGCGCCCGCCCGCACGTACGCCTGATGCACCTCGGCCACGAGGTCGGGCTGCGTAAGGTTGAGCTCGTCGAAGGACCGGTTGAGGAAGATCCCCTTGGCATACAGCATCGTGCCCATCGCGCCATCGCAGACGAGCACCCGCTGTTCTATCGCGTCGAGAAAAGGAGTTCGTATCAAGTCGACCTTTTATTTTACGACGCCAAGTGCTGATATTCCAAGGTTTTCCGGTCGATCAGCAGGTACGACTCCCCGACGCCGGCCAGGCACACGGAACGCACGCCCTCGACCATCAGCTCCTGGAATCGATGGTGATGCCCAAACAGATGCAGCCGCGGCTTCAGCGCGATCAGGACTTCGTTGATCGGACGCTTTCCTGCCTGCACGCGGCCGACGCGGAACGGGACCGGTGCTTCGTGTGAAAGAAAGACATCGACGTCGTGAAGGGTCCGGCAGCGTTCGACCTCCTCGCGGACGAAGTGGCGTCGGCGATCGGCCTGCCCGGTCGCCTTCGCTGTGCTCTTCTTCGGATGCGGCAGGTCGCTCGCACTCATCTCATACATCGTCGGCGCGAGCGTTCCACCGAGGCCGGCCACACGCAGGCCGCCTGGCAGATCCAGCAGCACACCGTTCGCAATGTAGTGGAGGTTGCGCGCGACGTCGCCTTCGGTGTCAGCGATGACGTCGAAGTTCTCGTTGTTCCCTTTGATCCAGTAGAGCGGTGCGGGAAGGGCTTCGTAATGGCCATCGGCAGCGGCCACATCACCGACGCACAGCCAGAAGGGGACGGCGGGGTGCCGCTCCATCAAGCGGCGAGCGGATTCGAAATCGCCGTGGATATCGCCGAGGGCGCCGAAGAGGGGCACACGAAATCGTAGATGGTAAATGGAAAAGCAGCATTTACCATCCGACCTGTTCGTTACCGCGGAGGCGCAGCCGACGCGGGAACGAGCAGGTCGGCCTTGTCCCAGATGAAATCCTTGTTGCTGTAGACGGCGAGCTCGTAGTCCTTGCCCATGAAGATGGCCGAGACCGGGCAGGCTTCTTCGCACATTCCACAGAAAATGCAGCGCGTCTTGTGGATCTGGTACACCTTCGCGTAGCGCGGGCCCGCCTGCACGCTGCCGTCATTTTCCGCGGCCTCGAGGTAGATCGCGTCCGCCGGGCAGGCAACCGAGCACAGACCGCAGGCGACGCATTTCTCCAGACCGTTTTCATCGCGCATCAGGACCTGCTTGCCGCGCCACTTCGGAAAAACAGGGATTTTCTGGTCGGGATAATTGACCGTGATCGGCTTCTTGAAGATGTGCTTGAACGTGGTCAGGAAGCCGACAATGAACGGACGGATCATCGGGAAAGCATATCAAATTGCTTAGACATTCACGCTTCCTCGACGGGGCTGTTCACCCGTCGAGCCTTCAGCGTCGCTGAGATGCGACCTGGCGTTGTCTCACTGAGCGCTACTCAGCGATGCGCGACGGTACCAATGAAACGCAATCAAGTGAACGTCGATACGACCAGTGCTGACGCGAGTTCCTTTCGCAGCTGCTCGTACTTCGCAGGATCCGCCTCTTTGATGAACGAGTGCATGTGGGCCATCTCATCGAGCGACCTCAAGCAACCGTGTTGCCAGCACGGCATACCCATTGCTTGACCGGCCCATCAAGGTATGTCATCGGCGGGAAGGGGTATGTCGCGGATGCTATTGAGGCTTGGTGCGCTCACACTGACGGCAGTGTTCGCGCTGGCGCCGGAGGCTTCGGCGGACCCGATACAGATTACGTCGGGCTTCATCACGATCTCGGGCGTGCAGGACGTGCTGGCGCGAGGGTTCCTGCGCTCGATCAATTACGACTTCTCCACCGGCGAATTCAGCCTGACCGGCAGCCAATCGGATGGGGTCGTCCAGTCGGTCTTCTCCCCCGCCCTGCTGACCCCGTCCGGCTACGCGGCGACTCGAAGCGGGACCCAGCTCGCGGCGGTTCAGGACGACTGGATGTTCGACGCGATACCATCGCTGACGCCGACGCCGTTCACGGTGTCGGGGACGCTATCGATCGTCAACCTGCAGACGGGAGCGCCGCTGTTCAACGACGGCGTCTTCGGATCCGGCACCGCGACGTGGCAGTTCGTCACGACGCCGACCGGCGGTTCCATTGTCTCAGGCGTGACCTACGAGTTCTCCGAGGGGCCGCCGGTGCCCGAGCCGACGACGATGCTCCTGATCGGCACCGGGCTCGCCGGCATCGCGGCGATCCGGCGTCGACGGATTACTTCCGGCGGGTCAGAGACGATAGGAAACATCAAGGCCGTTTCGCGGTGAACGTAACGCCCCTTCTCGGTCCCCGGTCAGCTCCTTCCCCTACGACAGCCTCGGGCTGGACGAGTGGGGCGAGCGCTTTCCCCAACTCATGCCCGTGCCCCACACGGAAATCCGCAGCAACTTGCGCGGTCCGTCGGCTCGAACGACGTCTCGCCAAGGCTCGTATGCTCACATCGAAGCTCATAAACGTGCTCAACACTTAGGTCCCTAACCCTGGCCGGCCTCGGAAAGACCCGCAACAAAACGCACCGATCTGCCACGTTCCGACACGAGACGGGACCCGCGAAAGAGACCGAATTGCTATAATTGCGCCAGTTTTTGCCATGCCCCAAACCAAGGCGCTGTCAGCCGAGCAGTTCCTGCTGACCACGCTCGTCGTGCAGGTCGCGGTGGCCGCAGTGCTGTCGACGATGCTGGTGCGCTTCTGGTGGTTTCGGCGCATTCTGCTGACCGAGAAACGCGATTGGCCGGAGCGGCTGGTGTTTGCCGCAAGCCTCGGGATCCCGCTGGTCGCCGGCGTCGCGATCCGCATCCTGTTGAAGTTTCCTCCCGCGGACCTGATGCTGCCGGGATCCTTTCTTGCGGGGCTGCTCGCGGGGCCGTACGCCGGCGCGATCGTCGGCGCGGCCGTCGGCGGAACGGCGGCCATCTCCGGCGAATGGATCTCGCTCCCCTTCGCCGTCGGATGCGGGTTTGCCGGCGGAGGCCTGCGCGAGATCTGCCCGAAGGAGGCGATCTGGCATTTCTCGCCGCTCTTCTTCACGGATCTCCATCGATATGTCTGGAAGCTGGTGCGCCGGTTCCAGATCGACTGGGTGGTGCTGCTCCTCGCCGCGCCGATCGGTCTCGAGATCCTTCGACACGCGATCGGTCACCGGTTCGGCGCCGCGCGGCTGTTCTATCTCGCCGCACCGACCCCCTGGCTGTGGGGGCTGGTGATCCTGTCCACTGTGTTGTGCGTTGCCGTGCCGATCAAGATCTGGAACAGCGCCCGGATCGAGCATCGCCTGCAGGAGCAGGAGAAACTTCTCATGGCAGCGCGAGTCGAAGCGCTCGCCAGCCAGATCAATCCGCATTTTCTCTTCAACACGTTGACGTCGATCTCGTCGCTGATCCGGTCGCAGCCCGAGACCGCGCGCGTGCTGATCGTCAAGTTGTCAGGCCTGCTTCGGCGACTGTTGCGCGCGCAGGAGCACTTCGTCACCCTGCGCGAGGAACTCGAGGCGATCGACGAGTACCTCGATATCGAGCACATCCGCTTCGGGGCGCGGCTGCGTATCGACAAACAGGTGGATGCCGGCTGCTACGACGTCGTCATGCCGAGCATGCTGCTGCAGCCGATCATCGAGAACTCGATCAAGCACGGCATCGAGCCAAAGCTTGGTGAGGGGACGATTGCCATCCGCATCGCCCGCAATGAGGGGCACATCATCATCGACGTGATCGACAACGGAATCGGTGTCGGTCCGGCTGCGGCCTCTCACGTGAAGGGATCCGGGATCGGCTTGCGCAACGTGAACGAACGGCTGCGGGTCATCTACGGCAGCAACTATCAGTTGCAGCTCGACAGCGTTCCTGGCGAAGGGACGTGCGCGCGCATCATCATCCCGGAGATCTCCGACGCGGCGAGGAAGACCGCGTGACGGCGGGCGACAACGGCAGCTCCATACGCGCCGTCGTTGTCGACGATGAACAGCTCGCACGTGAAGAGCTGTGCTACCTGCTTGGACGCCTGGGCGGCGTCGACATCGTCGGTGAGGCGGGGAACGGAATCGAAGCGCTGAAAGTGATCGAAGCCAGCAGCCCGGATCTGGTGATGCTCGACATCCAGATGCCTGGGCTCACCGGGTTCGAAGTGGCGCGGCGGCTGATCGACGGAGGCTTCGACTCGCACGTCGTGTTCGTGACCGCGTTCGACCGCCACGCGATCGAAGCCTTCGAGATCAACGCCGTCGATTACCTGCTCAAGCCGGTGGAGGCCGAGCGACTGGGGACTGCCGTGGACCGCGTGCGCCGGCGCATGCAGACCGACCGCCCGTCGCCACGCGTGCCGCCCGCCGGCGATCTCGAGAAACTGCTGCAGCTCTTGGCGGAGCGTCAGGATCGCCGCGATCAGGTCGCCGTCAAGGTGTCGGACCGTTTCCTGCTTGTCCAGGCCGATGACATCGTTCATGCCTCGGTTGAGGATGACGTGATCACTCTGGTAACGAACAGCTTGTCTGGAACGTCTAACTATCGGACACTGGATGAACTGCAGGCGCGGCTCGATCCCGCGATATTCTGGAGGGTGCACCGGTCGCATCTGGTGAATATCAACAAGATCAAGGAGATCGTTCCCTGGTTCAGTCGTAATTACCTGTTGCGGATGAGGGACGCCAAGGGCACGGAAATCCCCGTGAGCCGCTCTCAGACCAGGCGTCTGCGGGAGTATTTGAGGCTATGAACGACTCGCACGATCCTTACAACACGCCGCCCGACCCGGATCGCTTTCGGACGCAGCGCAGCGAAGACCCGGTTACCGAATACAGACCGGCGCCCGACGAGTTCCGGGCTCCGGAGCCGTATCAGCCTTGGCCCGAGGCCGGCACGCCGCCCTCGCCGGCGCCGCCGGAAGGCCGGTCGCTGGTTGCCGAGCCGACGCCAGCGCTCGAGCCGCTTCCAGCGACCGCCGGAAATTTCGGGCCGGGGTCAGGGGCGAACGCGGGGACGGACGCTGGATCACTTTCCGGGCGGCTCGCCGACGAGTTCGTTGCGTGGCTGAAGACTCTTGCGTCAGCCGCGGTTTACGCCACCCTGATCGTGACATTTGGCTTCCAGGTCGCCCGCGTCGAAGGGCAGAGCATGGCGCCCACGCTGCAGGATCAGGATCGCCTCATCGTAAACAAGTTCGCCTATCTGTCCGCGGTCGGCGAGCCGAAGATCGGCGACATCGTGATGCTCTACTACCCGAACAACCCTGACAAGTCGTTCGTGAAACGGGTAATCGCGAAAGAAAGCCAGCGTGTACGCATCGTCGACGGCAAGGTGTTCGTGAACGACATTCCGGTGGACGACTCGTTCGTCCCGGACCAGTTCAAGAGTCACGACGATTGGGGCCCCGAGGTGGTGCCAGAGGGCTATTACTTCGTCATGGGCGACCACCGGAACAACAGCTCCGACAGCCGCCACTGGGGCTTCGTGCCGAAGAAGTACATCATCGGCCGCGTGCAGCTCCGCTGGTGGCCGGTGCCCGAAGCACGCACGTTCTGACGCGTGTTGGCTTCGAGCTCCAAACTCCAAACCTCAAGAAAGACGAAACGGAGAACAGCGGTTCGTTGGGTTTTCGTCCTTTTGAAGTTTGAAGTTTGGAGTTTGGAGTTTCCTTTCTGAGTCGCAGCGGCGCCGTCTCGCGCGTTCTCCTCCGCGTGCTTTTCCTGAACCTGGCTGTCGCCGGGGCGAAGCTGTCGTTCGGCTACGCAACCGGGACCGTCAGCATGATCTCGGACGGCTTCCATTCACTGACCGATACGGCCTCCAACGTCCTCGGACTGGCGGGCGCGCGCGTCTCGCGCAAGCCACCCGACGAGGATCATCCCTACGGCCATCGCAAGTTCGAAACGCTCGCCGCCGCGGGGATCTTCGTGTTCCTGCTGCTGGTGGTGGTCGAAGTACTCCGTGCGGCGATCAAGCGCGTGTCCGGCGGCGATGCGCCGGAGGTGACGGCGTGGAGCTTCGGTGTGATGCTGGCGACGATCGCGATCAACCTGCTCGTCGTCCGCTACGAGCGCCGGGAGGGGCGGCGGCTGAACAGCGAACTGCTGCTCGCCGATGCGATGCACACGCGCAGCGACGTGCTCACGTCCTGTACGGTGCTCGTGTCGCTCGCGGCCGTCTACGCCGGGTTCCCCGCGCTCGATCCGATCGGCGGAATCGTGATCGCGGGGTTCATCGCCTACACCGGCTGGCAGATCGCGCGCGAGACGTCCAACGTTCTCGCGGACCGCGTCGCGCTCGACGAAGCGAACATCCGTGACGTGGTGATGTCAGTGCCGGAGGTCGTCGGCTGCCACCACATCCGTTCGCGCGGCACCGCTGACCACATCTTCCTCGACCTTCACGTCTGGTTCAGCGGCGACACGACCCTCTTCGAAGCGCACCGCCTCTCGCACGTCGTGAAGGATCGCCTGCTGGAAGCGCTCCCGCAGATCAAGGACGCCATCATCCACATCGAGCCGCCGCCGACGGGGCAATAGGGTCCGACGCGGACTGCTGATTGCGGATTGCGGATTGGGGATCGACGGATTGTTGATTGGGGATTGGGAGTGGTGATTGCGGATTGGTTGATGATTGCGGATTGCGGACTGTTGATTGATTGCGGAATGAGGGACGCTCACATTCCGCAATCAATCAACACTCCGCAATCTCAATCCGCAATCTCAATCCGCAATCCGCAATCCGCAGTCCGTCGATCCGCAATCCACAATCAGCAGTCCGCAATCGGCTTTATGCCTGTGCGTAGAGTCCAGCAACAACGTCCCCCCACTTCTCTTCGACGACTTTCCTCTTCACCTTGAGCGTCGGCGTGAGCTCGCCGGACTCGATCGAGAACTCCCTCGGCAGCAGCGCAAAGCGCTTGATCCGTTCGTACTGCGCCAGTTCCCGGTTGAGGCCGTCGAGAATCTCTTCGTACAAGCCGACAACGTCCTCGCGTTTGACGAGTTCGTCGCGTGGACCGAGAGGGCGTCCCAGCTCCTTGAGGCGCTTTTCGAGCGCCGCGAAGTCGGGGACGATCAGCGCTGCCGCATAACGTTGACGGTCCCCCAGCACGACGGCCTCGGCGACGAGCGGGCTGCGCTTGAGGGTGTTCTCGATCGGCTGCGGCGCGATCTTCTTTCCGCCCGATGTCACGAGCAGGTCCTTCTTGCGGTCGGTGATGGCAAGGTATCCATTCGCGTCGATCACGCCGACGTCACCAGTGTGGAACCAGCCGTCCTGCAGAACTTCCGCCGTAGCTTCGGGCTTGTTGTAATACCCGGCCATGATGTTCGCGCCGCGCGCGAGGATTTCGCCGTCGGGCGCGATGCGGATCTCGACGTCGCGCACGGGCTTTCCCACCGTGCCCGCGCGCAGTGCCTTCGGCGGGTTGACGGTCAGGATTGGGGCGGTCTCGGTAAGGCCGTACCCTTCGATGATCGGGAGGCCGATGGCCGTGAAGAACTCGAGCACGCCCGGCGGGAGTGGCGCGCTGCCCGAGACAATGATGCGCAGCCGTCCACCAACACCTTCACGGATCCTGGAGAACACGAGACGATCGGCCAGCGCGGCCTGGACGCCGACGAGTGGGTTGACCCACTTGCCGCGCAGTTGCGCCCGCGCACGCTTCGTCCCTGCGCCGATGGCCCAGCGGAACATCGCTGCCTTCGTGCCTGGCGCGGACTGTCCCTTTTCCACGATCCGCGCCTGCATCTTTTCGTACACGCGCGGCACTCCGGTGATCATCGACGGACGCACCAGGGCGATGTCGCGGCCGATCGTGTCGAACGACTCCGCGAAAATGACCGGCGTCCCAGTCAGCAGGTACAAGAACGAGGCCATGCGCTCGAATCCGTGGCTGAGCGGCAAGAACGACAGCGCCACATCGTCGGAATGCAGATCGAGCACCTCTTCTGCCGCAAAGAGGTTCGACACGAGATTCGCGTGGGTGAGCATCACGCCCTTCGGCTCACCCGTGGTCCCTGACGTGTAGATGATCGTCGCGAGATCCTCGGGACGGACTGCTCGCGCGCGCTCGCGGAACTCCTTCGCCCCGCCCCACGAGCCGGTGATCTGCTCGTGACCGCGGGCGGCCACGCCCTCAAGCCCCAGCACCGAAGCCTTGGCGGCGGACCCCTCGTCGAATGCGACGATCGCGGCGAGGTCCGGCAGCAGGTGTCTCACGCTCTGGACCTTCTCGAGCTGCACCTTGTTCGACACGATCGCGACGCGCGCCGCGGAATCGGCGAGGATGTAGCGCACCTGCGAATCGTTGAGCGTCGGGTATATCGGCACTGTCACAGCGCCGAGCAGCAGGATCGCCATGTCGCAGATCACCCATTCCGGGCGGCTCTCCGCAATGATGGCGACGCGATCACCTGCGCCAACGCCAAGTGAGGCAAGGCCCAGCGACACGTCGCGAATGCGTTCGAACAGCTCCTGCGAGCTGATGCCGTCGATCTGTCTGCCACGGCACCGTCCCATCGCCAGCGGCCTCGGGTGGCGGCCCATGTGGTGGAAGGGCAGATCGGCGATCGTCCGAACATCAGGCGAAGGGTCGCTCATCGCGGGAAATTATATCGACGACCCGCTGTCAAAACGCGTCACCGAATCAGCACTTGGCACAGGGTACGCAGGTCAGTACCCGGCCGCTTTGTCCACCAGGTTCAGCAACGGTTGCCGCGAGTCGAAGCGCCTGAGGTTTTGCGCGAACAGATCCGTGGCCGCATCCCAGTGGTCCGCGCGGAAGCCGGACGTATGGGGCGTGACAATCACATTCGGCAGCGTCCACAGGGGGCTTGCCGCGTCCAGCGGCTCGTGTTCGAACACGTCGAGGGCGGCGCCGCCGATGCTGCCCGCGCTGAGCGCATGCGCGAGCTTCGCTTCGTCGACGAGTTTGCCACGACTCACATTGACGAGGATCGCATCGCTCTTCATCGCGGTGAGCTGCGTTTCGCCGATGATGCCCCGAGTCTCCGCGGTCTGTGCCGCCGTGATGATGACGACGTCTGCACGGCCCAGGAACGGCAGGAGCTGGTCAGCCGTGCCGACGTCGGTGACTCCATCGGGTCTGGGCTGATCGATCCTTCGTCTGACGGCATCGACCGTTGCGCCAAGCGCAGCGAACCGCGAGGCGCACGCGGCGCCGATGCTCCCGAGACCGACCAGCAGCGCGCGTGAACCCCTGATGGTCCGCATCGGTGGGGCCGCGACGGCGTCGTCTTGCGCCCAGTACTTCCGCAGCTGGCTGCGAAATGCGAGCGGCAATTTGCGAAACAGCGCAAGTGTGACGAGGATGACGTGTTCTGCAATATGTCCTGCGCTCATTGCGCGCGAGTTGGACATCACCACCGGCGAGTCGACCATTTCGGGGAACAGCATGGCGCCGACTCCCGCCGCCGGGCTGTGCACCCAGCGAAGCCGTCGCGCGGCGGCAAACTGCGCCCGACGCAACTCGGACGTGAAGGCGATATCCGTGTCGCCGATGAGCGGCATGACCTCGTCTTCGCGACGCGCGTGGCGGAACGAGTGGTACGGGAATTCACGCCGGAGGCGTTCGACGTGCCGGTCGGGAATGTTCCAGGCGGCGACGGGGCTGTAAATTGCGACGAGGACGTTCACCGCGCTGCCTTGAAGTGCCCCGATCGTCCGCCGCTCTTTTCAACGAGGTGAATGTCACCGATCGCCATCTCCCTGTCGGCCGCCTTCAGCATGTCGTAGATCGTGAGTGCGGCGACCGATACTGCCATCAGGGCTTCCATCTCGACGCCGGTGTGCCCGGTCGTGCGCACGCGGCTTTCGATCTCGAAGCCGTCATTGGCCGCTAACAGCGCGACATCAACGAATGACAACTGCAGCGGATGGCAGAGCGGGATCAGCTCGGACGTCCGCTTGGCAGCCATGATCCCTGCGAGGCGCGCGGTCTGCAGCGGGTCCCCCTTCTTGTTCGCGCCGGAGGTCGCCAGCGCGAGCGCGTCGCTGGACATCCGGATCCGGCCGCGAGCGACGGCTTCACGCGCGGTCACGCCTTTGTCAGACACGTCCACCATGCGGGCCGCGCCATCCGGACCGACGTGCGTCAGCTTCTTCTTCATCCGCGGTTTTCTCCCTGGGCGAGAAAAAAGGACAGGCTCTCGAGTGACACGGTCAGATCCATGCTCTTCACCTTCACCCCGTCGGGCACTTTGATCGCACCCGGCGAGAAATTCAGGATCGCCTTGATACCGGCCGCCGCGACGGTGTTGACGACCGACTGCGCTGCCGCAGCCGGAACGGCAATGACGGCGATGCGGATCTGTTCGCGGCGAGCGACCTTGCGCAGGTCACGCATGTCGTAAATCGGGACGCCCGCGCGCGAGCGATGGCCGATCTTGTCGCGCGAGAGGTCGAACATCGCGACGATCTCGAACCCCTCGTCGCGGAACCCGGGATAATCGGCCAGCGCCAGGCCGAGATTACCGGCGCCCATGATCGCCACTGAGACACCACGATCGATGCCGAGAATCTGGCGGAGATGGCGACGGAGTTCCTTCACGTAATAGCCGACGCCGCGCACGCCGAACTCGCCGAAGTACGCGAGGTCCTTGCGGATCTGGGCCGCGTTCAACTGGAACTGCTCCGCCAGCGCCTGCGACGAAACCGTCCGCACGCCGGCGGTGTCCAGAAGGTTGAGACATCGCAGGTACACCGACAACCGATTCGTCGTCAGCTCCGATACCTGTTCGACGCTCTGCTCTGTGTCTCCTTGCGCCCCCTGCTTGTCGCGGCGTTTCACAAGGGACAGATTGTAGCGGAAGCCGGACGGCGGAAGCCGTTAGCCTGAGGCCGAAAGCCGATCTGTTAGTATCCGGCGCGTATGGCACAAAAATCCCCGGCACCACCCGCCGCCGTCGCTGAGCGGCCGGCATTTCAACCTTACGTTCCCGCAACCGAGACGCTGGCCGAGTTCACGCCCAAGGCGATTGTCCTTGGCGCCCTGTTTGGGCTGCTGTTCGGCGCCTCGACGGTCTACCTGGGTTTGCGAGCCGGCCTGACGGTCAGCGCGTCGATTCCGATCGCCGTGCTGGCGATCTCGGTCCTGAAGCGCCTGGGCGGCTCCACCATCCTCGAAAACAACATCGTCCAGACGATCGGTTCCGCCGGCGAATCGGTCGCCGCCGGGGTCGTGTTCACCATCCCCGCGCTCATCTTCTTCGGCCAGCGCGGGCAGGACTATTTCAATTACTTCCAGATCACGATGCTCGCGTTCGCGGGCGGGATCCTCGGCGTGCTGATGATGGTGCCGTTGCGGCGGGCGTTGATCGTGAAGGAGCACGGGGTGCTCCCCTATCCCGAAGGGACCGCTTGCGCTGACGTCCTCGTGGCAGGGGAGCGCGGAGGCGAGCTGGCGAAAACCGTGTTCATGGGGCTTGGTGTCGGCGCGTTGTGGAAGGCGATGTCATGGATCATCCAGTTGACACCCACCGCGATCGGACGTTCGCTGTCGCGAAGCAGCGTCTTTCCGAACGCGACACTGAACGTCGATATCTCGCCCGAGTACATGGGTGTGGGGTACGTGATCGGTCCCCGGATCGCGGGCGTGATGTTCGCCGGCGGCGTGCTCTCGTGGCTGGTGCTGCTGCCGCTCCTGAGCATCATGGGCAACTACATGACCGTGCCGTTTCCGCCAGTGCCGGCGAGCGGATTGCGCATCGACCAGATGTCGCCGAATCAGTTGTGGAGCGCGTACATTCGCTACACCGGCGCCGGCGCGGTGCTCGCCGCGGGTCTCATCACGCTGGCGCGTACGATTCCGACCATCATCTCTTCGTTCCGCGAGAGCGTGAAGGACTTCCGCGGAGGAGCCGGGGCCACCGGACGCTCACGCACCGAACGTGACATCCCGATGACCGTCGTGCTCGGCGGCACGGTGCTGCTCGCCATCTTCCTCGCGGTCGGGCCGGGACTGCCGACGCAGGGTAACGCGCTCGCCGCGGTACTGACAATCGTCTTCGGATTTTTCTTCGTCACCGTCTCGTCGCGGATCGTCGGCCTCATCGGGTCCTCGTCGAATCCGGTATCGGGTATGACCATCGCGACACTCATCCTCACCTGCACGATCTTCGTTGCGCTCGGCTGGACTGGCGACTGGTATTCGCCCATCGCGCTGTGCGTCGGCGCGATCGTCTGCATCGCCGCGGCGAACGCGGGCGCAACGTCGCAGGACCTCAAGACCGGCTACATCGTGGGTGCGACTCCCATCTATCAGCAGTACGGACTCATCATCGGCGTACTCGCGTCAGCACTGATCATCGGCTACACCACGCTTTATCTCCACCAGGTGATGACGATCGGATCGGACGCACTGCCGGCACCGCAGGCGACTCTGATGAGCACCATCATCAAAGGCCTCTTGAGTCAGAACCTGCCGTGGGGCCTGGTGCTCGTCGGCGTCTTCATCGCCGTCACATTGGAGCTCTGCGGCATTCACTCCCTCTCGTTCGCGGTGGGATCGTATCTGCCGATTGCCACGACCGCTCCGATCTTCGCCGGTGGTCTGGTGCGCGCCTACGTCGAGAAGAAGACAGGCGTGACGGAAGAATCGGAAGTGGGCTCGGGGACCCTGTTCAGTTCCGGCCTGATCGCGGGCGGGTCGCTCGCGGGAATTCTTTATGCAATCCTGTTCGGCAATGGGCTCATCGCAGATGCGGAAGGAGCGGCGGGGCTGCTGCCCTCCCTGCACGACGGAACCGGTGGACTCGTCGCGGGCGGACTCATCTTCTTCGCCCTCGGCGTCGTGCTCGCCCGGGTCGGTCAGAAGAAGATTGCCTAAGGTCACGGCCCTCGTGCTGCTGGCGTGCGCGGCCTCGCTCGGCGCGCAGGCGCCGTCGAGAATTGCCACCACGGTGGACGCTTTGATCGGCTCCGCCGTCTTCTTTCACGGGCGCAGCGTCGTCCTGCAGCAGAAGCTCATCACCGATCGCGACCTCACACGGCTTGCGAACGCGCCGAAGCCCGTGTACGTGTTCTGGAAGGATCGCGCCGGCGGCGAGGAAGGAGAAATCCGCGGCGAGTTCTGGGATCTCGGGCGCCTGGAGGCAAGGGACAGCCGGTTCACCGGTTACGACCTCGTCCAGCTCGTCGAAACGGTGAATCGTGGCCAGTGGCCTTCCCGCGATCAGATCTACATCATCACGGCGGCATCCCT
Organism: Vicinamibacterales bacterium; assembly: GCA_035537955.1. Taxonomy (GTDB): domain Bacteria; phylum Acidobacteriota; class Vicinamibacteria; order Vicinamibacterales; family 2-12-FULL-66-21; genus JACDCA01. The sequence continues at coordinate 52,042 of DATLLF010000302.1, forward strand.
TCAACCTGCCAATATCCCCAAGGGTCCCACGCTCCGCGCTATCGCGCTCGCGCCAGCGAACTACGTCGACCGCGAAGTGAAGGTGATCGGCCGTTTCAAAGGGCGCAATCTCTACGGCGACCTGCCGTTCGCGATCGCGAAGAGCAAGTGGGACTTCGTCATGCAATCGGCCGAGGGCGCGTTGTGGGTCGCCGCCATTCGCCCGAAGGGGAAGGATTTCGATCTCGATCCCTCGAAGCGCGTCGACACCGGCCGGTGGGTTGAAGTGACGGGGGTCGTCCGCCTGACGGGCGCCACACCGTACATCGAGGGCAGCGCAATCGCGCTTGCGAAGGCTCCCGAAGAGGCCGCCGTCATCGAACTGCCGCGACCTCCCTCGCAACCGCCGCCTTCTGTGATTTTCAGCGCGCCTATCCAGGAAGATCAGGGAGTGGACCGAACGGCGCCCGTGCGGATCCAGTTCTCGCGCGATATGGACGTCCGGTCGCTCAGAGACCGCATCGTCGTGAGCTACGTGGCGCCGGCCGCCGGAGCGCCCGCCGTCCCCTCGTTCACCGCCGCGTATAACGACGTGGTACACGCGGTCGAGATCAAGTTCGCGCAGCCGCTCGAAGGGTTCCAGCAAGTGAAGGTGGAGTTGCGCGAAGGAATCACCGCCCTCGACGGCCAGCAGCTGAAGCCGTGGACGCTCACGTTCACGACGGGACGGTGAGATCGGCTTGCGGCTTGCGGCTTGCGGCTTGCGGCTTGCGGCTTGCGCACGAGAGGTAAAAGTCCGAACCCCCGAAGCGCAGCCGAGGAAGTCGGAAGGCGTCTTTCAATGCACGCGTCGGAAGCCGAGAGCCTGAAGCCGCGAGCCGCAAGCCGTCTTTATGCCGGAAGCCGGGAGCCGGATGCCGGTCTTGCCCTTGCCCACCGGCGTCGAATCGCGCGCACCAGGATCGCGGCGAACATCACGATGACCACGACTCCGAGCGCCACCACCACCGCCGCGATGATGGGATACTTCAGTGCGATGAGCCCGAGCATGATCACGAACCCGTCTTCGCTCAAACTGAGGATCCAGTTGGAGAACGGCTCCGGGCTGGTGTTCGCGAGAGCGCGCGTGCCCGCCTTGCTGAAGTGCGTGCCGGCCGCCAGCGTGCCGCCCATCAGCCCGATGAGGACTTCTGTCGTCGGACTCGCTTCGCCGAGCGTCGTCACCGCAATCAATGCGCCGCCGAGCGGGCGGATCACCGTGTGGATCGTGTCCCAGACGGAATCGAACCACGGGATCTTGTCGGCGATGAACTCGATGACGTAGAGGCCGATCGCCGTCGCAATGATGAAGTCGTTGTCGAACGCCTGGTACTGCGGCGGCAGCGAGACCCAGTTGTAGCGGCTCGCCAGCCCCAGGATCGCGACCGTTGCATACAGGTTGATCCCTGCTGCGAACGAGAACCCCATCGTGCGGCCAAGCGTTGCGATCCAGTCCATATTCATCCCGAGGGGCTTCGCCCCTCGGACTCCTCTACACCGGTTTTTTATCGGCGCTAAGGCGAGCCCTCCGCGAGTAGTCTCTCGACCTTACCACGGACGACGGCGGAGAGCGTGTCGCGATCGGTGACCGTCATCCCGGCCGTTTCGACCGGTTCTCCAATGCGGACCTGGACGGTGACGGGCTGGATGACCAGGCTCCCCTTGTGCATCGCCGCGTGGGCGCCGCTGATCGCGACTGGAACTATCGGTGCCTGCGCCTGGATCGCCATGATGAACCCGCCCTTCTTGAAGGGCAGCAACGCGCCCGTCCGGCTGCGGGTGCCTTCGGGAAATATCAGGAACGAGTTTCCGTCTCGCAGCGCCCGCGCGGCCCGATCGATTGCCGGCAAACTCTGTTCGCGGTTCCCACGTTCGAGTGGAACGAACCCGGCGAGATCCCAGGCGCGCACCAGGATTGGCAGCTTTCGCAGTTCCGCCTTGTAGAGCACGCGGAGCCGCGGAAAAAGCTCGTGCAACGCCTCGAAGAGGATCGGCGGCTCCACGTTGCTCGTGTGATTGACTGCATAGACGGCGGCGCGGTCACGCAGGATGTTTTCAGTGCCCTCGATCCGCAGCTTCACGCCGCTCAGAATGAGGCCCAGCCGCACTCCACCACGCCCGGCGCTGTAGAGGATGGATACGTTCCCGAAAAGGAGCGCGATCGACAGGACGATCGGCCCCACGATGAGGACGTACGCCGAAATAGCCACGTACGTAAGAAG
>DATLLF010000303.1:0-35492 GCA_035537955.1 Vicinamibacterales bacterium
GGGTTCATTCCCAACCAACGCGACAACCGCGGTGATCGCGCAGCGATCCCCGTTCGCGACCTGGTGACCGGCAACGTGCGGATGCCGTTGATGATCCTCGTCGGCACGGTCGCACTCGTTCTGTTGATCGCGCTCGCCAACGTTGCGAATCTCCTGCTCGCGAAAGCGGCCGTGCGCGGCCGCGAATTCGCGGTTCGTGCCGCACTCGGTGCCGAGCGGGCGCGGCTCATCAGGCAGATGCTCGTCGAGAGCATCGTCCTCGCGCTGCTCGGAGGCGCAGCAGGGCTTGCGCTGGCTGCGGGAATGGTGCGGGTGCTTGCCGGCATGCACGCCGGAACGCTGCCACGGATCGAAGATGCGAGCGTTGATCCGTGGCTGCTCGCGTTCACGTGCGCGACATCGCTCGCTGCCGGCCTGCTGTTCGGGGCTCGCGCCGGCGCTTCAGCTCTCGCGGTTCTCGTTGACGAGCGTCCTCAACGACAGCAGCCGCGGCGCGAGCGCCGGGCGCGGACGGCAGCGCCTTCGGCAATCGCTCGTCGTGATCCAGGTGACGCTTTCCGTCGTTCTGATGCTCGGTGCCGCGTTGCTCACGCGGAGTCTGATCGAATTGACGCGCGTGCCGCTCGGGTTCGACACCTCGCACGTTCTCACCGCACAAGTGCAGTTGCCCCCGGCAACGTATCCGGCAGCGGCGGACGTCGTCCGCTTCTTTCGCGAGCTGAACGAGCGAATGGCGCAGATCCCCGGCGTTCGCGATGCGGGGCTCGTGCGGATCCTGCCATTGAGTCGCACCATCGGTAACTGGTCGATCACGCTCGAGAGCCGGCCGTTCTCCCCCGAGGAGAATCCGCACGGTGACTTCCAATACGCCACGCCCGGGTACTTCGAAGCGATGGGCGTGCCGCCGCTTCGCGGACGCCTGATCGATCGAACGGACACGGAGGACGGGCCGCTCGTCGTGCTCGTCAACGGCACGATGGCGCGCAAGTACTGGCCCGGTGAGGACGCGATCGGCAAGCGCTTCCACTTCGGAACCGCCGATCAGCCCTGGCTCACCATCGTCGGGATTGTTCCGACGGTGCGGCACAACGCGGTGATCGAAGAACCTCGCGCAGAAATGTACGTGCCGCACGTGCAAGTCAACCGCGCCCGGGCAGGCACGCCGCGCTCGATGTCGATCGTGATGAAAACCGAGGGCGACCCGCGGGAATTCGTCGCCCGCCTACGCGAAACGGTACGCGCGATCGACCCGAACCTGCCGATCGCGGAGATCCGCACCATGGAGGAGATCGAAGCACGCGCGCTCGCGGAACCGCGGCTGACCACCTGGCTAATGGGCGGCTTCGCCGTGCTGGCGCTGCTGCTGGCGACGATAGGTATCTACGGGACGATCTCGCTTTTCGTGAACGATCGTGCACAGGAGATCGGGATCCGCCTGGCGCTCGGCGCGCAACGAGGGACGATTCTCAAGATGGTCCTGTCGCAAGGCGCCGCGCTCGCCGGTGCCGGCATCGTTCTTGGCCTGGGCGCCGCACTCTTTCTGACGCGCCTCCTCGACAAGACGCTCTACGGCGTGACCGCGAGGGATCCGCTCACCTTTGCCGTTGTCCCGCTGCTGCTCGGCGCGGTCGCACTCGCCGCGAGCCTGACGCCTGCGAGGCGCGCCTCGCGCATGGATTCTGTTCGATCACTGAACGGGTAGGGCCAGGCTTCAGCCGGCCCGACCGCACGAAGCTCACCAGCCGACGCGATCGGGTTGCCAGTGCCGCGCCAGGTGCGCGTTCACGCGATCGCGCCGTTCGAAGACTTTGATCAGTACGATCCCCGCAACGAACCCGCCGACGTGGGCCCAGAATGCCACGCCACCGGTCTCCTCACCCACGATGCTCGTGACTCCGCCGGCAAACTGCAGGAAAGCCCAGTAGATCAGCATCACCCACGCAGGCAGCGCCATCGACGTGATGAAGAACCCGAGCGGCACGAGTGTGAAGACACGCACGCGCGGAAAGAGCACGAGGTAGGCGCCCATCACGCCGCTGATCGCCCCTGACGCTCCGACCATGGGAATTTCCGATGAAGGATTCGCCAGCACCTGGCCGAGCGCAGCGGCCAGACCGCTCAACAGGTAAAACGCCACGAAACGCGGACGCGTCGTCGAATCCTCGATGTTGTTGCCGAACAGCCAGAGGAACCACATGTTGCCGATCAGGTGCATCCACGAACCGTGGAGGAACATCGAGGTGAGTACGTTCCCGTACTGGCGGCCGGGGTCGGTGAGACATACGAGCCCGTCGCCCATATTGAACCCGGTGCCGGGGCGAACGGAGGCGGTGAGCTCTCCGGGGATCAGCCCGAGCTCGCACACCGATTGCGCGAGTGGAAGCGTCGTTCCGGCGCCCTGCACGAGCACCCACGCGGCGACGTTCAACGCGATCAGGCTGAAGGTGACGACGGGCGTACGGATCGTTCGGTTTTCGTCGTGATACGGGATCACAGGTCGATGATAGCGCGGACAACGGATGGGTGCTCGGTGCTGCGTGCTCGGTGCTACGTGCTGGTGCTGGGTGCTCGGTGCTACGTGCTGGGTGCTGGGTGCTGGGTGCTGGGTGCTGCGTGCTGGTGCTGGGTGCTGCGTGCTGGGTGCTCGTGCTGCGCGCTCGGTGCCAAGCGTGGTGCTCAGTGCCGAGTGCAGTGCCAGGTGCGGTGTGCGTTGATCGCTGCTAGTCGCGTCGTTCCGCGTTCGTCAGGGCGGCGATGGCTGCGTCGAGCTGATCGCGGTGGCGCTGGTCGGTGGCCGATGCTCGCACCTTCTTCAAGGCGTCCAGATGCGCCGCGGTGAGCGCCTGTTCGGCCGGGACTTTGATGTGCGGCTCGATCCCGGTGCCTTCCCAGTTCGTCTTCGTGATCGGGTTGATCGCGCGGCCCGTCGGGAGCCAGATGCCGAAGTACTGAGTGATCGGGCGTACTCCACCTGGATGCGCGCCGCCGCCCGTGGTTTCACCGACGATCGTCGCGCGCTGCAGGTTCTTCAGGTCGTACGTGAATTCCTCCGCGGCCGAGAACGTGCGATTGCTCGTGAGCACGTAGACGGGCTTGTCCTTTCCGTAGCGTCGCCCTGCCACGTCGGCGCTGGTGAAGAACTCGCGTTTGGAATCGGTCTCGCGAACGTAGAAATCATTGAGGTGCACGACCTCGGTGAACAGGTAGCTCGAGAGAATCCCGATCATGAACGGCGACCCGCCGCCATTGCGGCGCAAGTCGAAGATCAGCGCGTCGGTGTCGGCGGCGAAGTTCATGGCGGCCACCGCCACGTCTCGTGACTCCGGCGTGCCGCTGAAGCCACGCAAGTCGATGTAGCCGACGTTCCCGTCGAGACGTTCGACGCGCTGGAACCCGAAATTACGCCGGCGCTCCTCAGCGAGCTGCTGCGCGCGTTCCTCGGCGCTCGGCGCTCCGCCTCGCTGCTGCACGCCGTTGGGATCGAAGATGATCCGGAGGTGCTTGTCGTGGCTGACCGCCTGGAGATCGCGCGTCAGCGTCTCGGCGAATGCCTTCGGATCGGCGATGGCGTCGTACTCCTTTCTCGCCGCGCGTGCCCGCACATCGGCTGCCATCTTCTCGGCGACGTCCGCGAAGATGTAGGCGCGCTGCATCTGTTCGATCGCACCGTTGACGACGGCGGTTTTCGTCGCGCTGTCGAGCGTCGGAGGAACCGGGGTCTGCGCCAGCAGCGCGCAGACGGTCAGCGCGGCCATCACACCGCTCGTCACTCCAGAACGAGGTGCTCGAATCATGGCGGGATGCTAGCACGCGCGGCTCATTTCACTCGCAAATCGTGCACGCGTGCTTCTCCTGGGGCGAGTCTGATCTCACTCGAGCCGCCGACATGCTGCGCGAGAAATTCGAGGTCGAACTGCTGCCCTGAGTCAGGAGCCTCGATCGCGGCAAGACGATAACTGCCGACTGGAAGGTTACCGAACGTGTAACGGCCATCGCGGCCCGGCTGCGCGAGCTGAATGCGCCTCGATTGGGCAACCCAGTACTCTCGCTCGGCGGGGAACAAGAGGACGACACGATCGGTCGAAGGTTCGCCGACAGCGTTCGACAGCGTACCCGAGACGGCTCCGGTCTGCGACGTGAACGTCAGCACGCCTGCGGAGATCGGCTCCGATTTGACGACGAGGTTTATGTCCGCTGCATCGAGCTCACCGAAGTTCGCCGAGGCCAGGCTCCAGTTCTTCGGCAGCCCGTTCACACGCACGCGGTACGAACCTGGCACGACGTTCGCGAGCGAGAATCGTCCTGCCGCGTTCGGCGTCGCGCGAGGCGCAGCCGCTTCCCAGTCGGCCGGCCCGGTAATGGGCTCCATCTCTACGCGCAGTTTCTGCGGATCGATCGACGGCAGGGTATCGAGATCCAGGCGACCGGACACCGTGACACCCCGCTGCAACCGTAACGAACCGTCGATCGCGGTCCCTTCAGCGACCCGCACTTCGGTTGCTGCGGTGAATGCGCTTCCGCGAACTTCACCAAACGGCCGGTTCCCCTGCGCGCGCAGCACGTACGTTCCCGGCACCACGCCGGCGAATGAGAATCTCCCATCTGGTCCCGGATTCCTGAACCAGACGGTCATGTTCGCGATCGGTAGCGTGGGGTCGATGAGTTGCACGCTGGCGGAAGTGGGCACTCCCGCGGGATCGGTGACGACGCCCGATACGGTGCCCGTACTGACGGCAACGAGTTGGATGTCGATGCCGCCGGCGTGCTCGGTCAGCCCGAGCTGAATTCGTCCAGCGCCGGAAGGGGAGGCGGTGCCGCCGAAGTACGCCGGCACATATCCAACTGGATTCGGCGCCGGGAGGCCGGGCGCGCCACGGCCGCGTAACTCTTCGAATCGCGCCGTTGCCAGCGCCACGGTATCGCGGGGCACGGCGGTTATCACGTACTCGCCCGGGATGAGCCCCCCGACGCGATAGCTACCGATGTCGTCCGTTGTCGCTTGGCCCACCGGCTGCGCCATCCGATGTCCGTTCATGTAGCCGAATCGGAGGACTCGAACCATGACGCTCATGGCCGGATCGCCGTATTCGTCCGTCACGACACCGCTGATGGCGCTTCCGCGGTGCAGGGTGAGCGCGACGTTCTCGATCCTCTCTCCGGCTCCAATCTTCAGCCGGTTTCCGGGCATGCCGACCCCCGGCTTTCGTGCGCCGAGGACCATCGCGAGGTATCCGGCCTTGCTCGCCGTTAGCGAGTACTCGCCCGCAGGCACCCCGCTGAATTCGAAACGTCCGATCGCATCTGAAACGACAGTGTGAACAAGCACAGGATCAATGCTCGTGAGTTTCACCTCCGCCTTCCTGATTGGCCGCCCATCAGCGCTGGTCAGTGTCCCACTGATACTGGCCGTTGCCGATTGCTTTTCCTGATGAGCGGATAGTGGAGCGATCGCGAAGATCGCTGCGAGGCTATGGATCGCGAGCTTCCGTCGTGTCATCGCGTGTCGTGTTGATGGCGAAGTATCGTAGCATCGCCCCGAGCCCCTACGCCCCGCCTCGCGCCGCGCACTCCGCATTCCGCACTCCGCATTCCGCACTCCGCACTCCGCACTCCGCACTCCGCACTCCGCACTCCGGATATCCGGTATCATCCCCGCAATCCATTCTTTCCGGAGCTCACCATGCCGCGTCACGTCACCAGTTCGCACAGGGCCATCCATGCTCTCGCCCTCGTTGTTTCTCTTGGCCTCGTCCACGCGTTGCCCGCGGCGCAGACTGCGTCTCAGGCAGGCACGAAGAAGGTATTGGGGGTGGACGACTACACGAAGTGGCGCAGCATCGGCGCGCAGGAGATCGCGGGCGACGGGAAATGGGTCGCCTATGTCCTTCAGCTCACCAACGTGCCGACGACGGAGACGAAGCCGGTCCTGCACATTCTCAATCTCGACACGAACGAGGACGTCGCGGTGCCGAACGCCACGGCGCCGGTGTTTTCCGCCGATTCGAAGTGGATCGCGTATCAGGTGGACCCAAACCCGTCGCGTGGCCGCGGCGCACGCGGTGGCGCGGGTGGACAGACGCCCGGTGGCGCACCGGCTCCGGACGCGCCGACCACGCCTCCTGATCCCGAGCAACCGCCTCAAACTCCGCCAGCCACGCCGCCCGGAACGCAGCCGCCGGCGCAGCAGGGCGGACGCGGCGCGACGCCGCCGTCGCCCCCGCGGCGCGTGGAGCTCCGCAATCTCGCGACGGGCGTCGTGCGGTCATGGGAGAACATCGGCACGGTCACCTTCTCGCCGACCTCCACGCACCTCGTGCTGAAGCGGCGCGGAGCTGGCGGAGACGAAGGCGGCCGCGGCGGACGTGGAGGCGGCGCGACGGCGCCCGGCGGCGCACCCGGCGCCGCGGGAATTACTCCGGTCGGTGTCGGCCCACGCGGCACCGATGTCGTTCTGCTCGATTTGCGCACCGGCCGCCATCAGCTGCTTGGCAGCGTTGGCGATGTCGCGTTCAACCGCACCGGCAGCCTGCTCGCATACACAGTGGACGCAGCGGTCAAGGACGCAAACGGGCTTTTCGTCTTCGATACGCGCAGCGGTCGCACGGTCGCGCTCGACAACGACGCGAAGCAGTACAACCGGCTGACGTGGAACGAGGACGCGAATGCGCTCGCCGTCCTGAAGGGAAACGACGTCGAGAAGAAGCGCGAAAAAGAGAACGTGCTGCTGGCAGTCACCGACGTGGCGGCCGCGGTCGGCGCCGACGACATCGCGCCGACGCCGATCGTGTTCGAACCGGCCAAGGCCGCGAACTTCCCGAAGGACTGGGTGGTCAGCGATCGCGCGACGCTCCAATGGAGCGAAGACAACAAACGCGTGTTCTTCGGGATCAAGGAACAGGTTGCAGCGCCGGATACGACACGCCGCACGACCGACGAACGTCCTGACGTCGACGTGTGGAACACCGCGGATGAGCGGATCCAGTCGCTGCAGATGATTCGCGCCGAGCAGGACCGCAACTTCACGTTCAGGCAGGCGTTCGACCTTTCCGCGAAGAAGTTCGTCAAGCTGGCCGATGAAACGATGAAGGACGTCGACATCGGTCCGGATGGGAAGTGGGCAGTCGGTCGCGATGCGCGCGCCTACGCCGACGAACACAAGCGTCCGGCGGCCGACTTCTATCGCGTGAACACGTCGACGGGCGAGCGGACGCTGATCTTGAAAGCGCAGCTCGTTGGCGGACACACCTTCGGCATCTCGCCGCACGGCACACACTTCCTCTACTGGAAGGACAACAGGTTCCAGGCATACGACCTCGACGGCGGCACGTCGAAGACGCTTGGCAACGGGACCACATTGAGTTTCGTCGACGCCGATTACGACCATCCGGGTCCACGCCCGTCCTACGGCATCGCGGGATTCACCACGGACGGCAAGTCGGTGATCGCGAACCATGACTACGACCTCTGGCAGCTGCCGCTCGACGGCTCGACGGCGAAGAACCTGACCGATGGTGTCGGCACGAAGAACGAGATGCGGTTCCGCTACATCCGTCCGGAGCCGGTCGATCCGACGGCACGCCGCGCCGACGGTCCGCGCGGCACGATCGATCTCTCGAAACCGATCACGCTCTCTGCTTATGGCGAGTGGACCAAGAAGGCCGGTTTCTATGAGTGGTCGAACGGTCAGCTGAAGGAGCTGCTCTACGAGGACGCGTCGTTCGGTACCCCGGAAAAGGCGGCCCGGGCGGACAAGTACATGTTCACGCGGCAGACGTTCGTCGAGTTCCCCGATCTGCGCATCTCGGGTCCTGGCTTCGGCAACTCGAAGAAGATCACCGATGCGAACCCGCAGCAGAAGGAGTTCGTCTGGGGCCGGCGCATCCTCTTCGACTACAAGAACAAGGACGGCGTGAAGCTGCAGGGCATCCTCGCGCTCCCCGACGACTACAAGGAAGGGGAGAAGCGGCCGATGCTCGTGACGTTCTACGAGAAGAACTCGCAGAACCTGCACCGCTACAACGCGCCGTCGTATCTCACCGGCATGGGGGGATCGCCGATGGAAGCCGTCAGCCGCGGCTACCTGACCATGCTGCCGGACGTGCTGTTCCGAACCGGCAACTCGCACAGCGACATGCTCGAGGCCGTCGAGGCGGCGACGCGCAAGGTGATCGAGATGGGCTACGCGGATCCCAGGCGCATCGGCGTCACCGGCCACAGTTATGGTGGTGAGGGAGCGGCGTTCATCGGAGTGCTGTCGAAGATGTTCGCCGCCGTCGGCGTCGGCGCCGGAGTGACGGACCTGTTCAACGACTTCAACCAGAACTGGGGCTGGTCGTACCAGGTCCAGTCCGGCAGCGGCAACACCGCGTTCGACTACTACCTCTATGGGCAGGGCCGCTGGGGCTTCTCACCCTGGGACAACCCCGAGAAGTACCGCTACGAATCCGCGCTGGTGCACGCGCCGAAGGCGACAGCACCCTTCCTGATCATGCACGGCACGGCCGACCCAACCGTCGGCTTCGAGAACGGCCTCGCGTTCTACAACGCGCTTCGTTACAACGGCAAAAAGGCCGTCCTCCTCGCCTACCCGAACGAAGGTCATGGCCTGCGCGGCATGGCGAATCGCAAGGACCTCACGGTCCGCTACTTCCAGTTCTTCGACCATTACTTGAAGGGAACGGCCGCGCCCAAGTGGATGACCGACGGGGTGCCGTTCTTGAAGAAGGACGACACGCGCTAAATAACGATCGGAGTGGTGCTGGGTGCTCCGTGCTCAGTGCGTGTGGGTGCTGGGTGCTGGGTGCTGGGTGCTGAGTGCTCGTGCTGAGTGCTCGTGCTGCGTGCTCGGGCGCGTGCTGCGTGCTGGTTCGGAGGAGCACTGATCACGCAGCACCTGTGCACCCAGCACTGAGCACTGAGCACTGAGCACGCAGCAGGTGTGGGAGCACCGAGCACCTAGCACCACGGCGAAGTCACTCTGCGCGTAACGCGACGAGCGGATCCACGTTGGCCGCGCGGCGGGCGGGGACGAAGGCGGCGAGCAGGCCGACGGCCATGAGCAGCACGGCGCTGGCACTGTAGACGATCGGATCGTGCGGGATGCCCTGGAAGACGAATGCCATCACGAGCCGTTCGAGCCAGATGGCGGCGACGAATCCGGCCGTCAGACCAGCACCAACTAACAGCGAGGCCCGGCCGAGGACCATCCGCAAAATGCTGGACGGCACAGCACCGAGTGCCATGCGGACGCCGATCTCCTTCGTTCGTCCTGCGACGAGATACGCCAGCATCCCGTAGATACCGATCGAGGCGATCAGCAGCGCGAGCGCACCGAAGATTCCGAGGAGCATCATGTTGAGTTTTCGCTGCGAGATCAGCGTCGCAAACATCTCCTCGAACGTTCGCGGATCCGGAATCACCACACCCGGCATCACGGACCAGATCGCGTTCTTCACCGCCGGTATCAGACGCGCGGGGTCCTGTGCCGTTCGAATGACGATGCTGCCTGAAACCGAGTGCTCGGCGCTCTGCTCGTACGGCACGTAGCCCTCGGGAGCGATCTCTGCTTCGGGGCCAAGTAAGCGCATGCCACGTACGACGCCGACGACGGTGCGGGGCGCTTCGGCCTCGAGTGCGATCTGTGCGCCCAGTGGATCGCGATCTCCCAGGTATTTACGCGCCGCCTCTTCGCTGAGCACAATGACTGGCGGAGCTCCGCCGCGATCCTCCGCCGTGATCCCGCGCCCTCGCAGCATCGTCGCGCCGACGGTCTCGAAGTACCCGCTCGTCACCTGCTTCAGGACGACTTCCTCGTCGCCTTCGAATTTGCGGCCGTACGCGGTCACGGTCTGCGTCGCCCAGCTGCCGGTCAGCGGCGCGCCGCCGGCGACAAGCGCGGCCGACTCGATGCCGGGAACGGCGCGAATGCGGTCGAGCGCATCGCGCATGGAGCTCTGAAAGGCACGCATCGCCTGCTGGTAGGCCGCACGGTCCAGCGGCACTTTCGGATTCACGCCGACGCTGAGCACACCGACCGGAGAGAAACCGAGATCCCTGTTCACGAGTCGGACGAAGCTCGAGGCAAAGATTCCGGCACCCACCAGCAGGATGGCCGCGAACGCCACTTCCACGGCGAGAAAGAGCGAGCGGACCCGTTGCGGGCCGGCAGCAGCCGTGGCCGACCGCCCCGCGCTTCGAAGCGCGACGGCGGCATCGGCCCGTGACAGCTGCAGCGCTGGCAGCAGCCCGCAGACAACACCGGTGATGAGAGCCACCAGGGTGGCGACTGCGACGACGCGCAGGTCGACGGCGATATCGGAGACGCGCGAGAGGTTGGCTGGCAACGTGGCGCGGAGCACCTCCACGCCCCAGAAGGCGAGCACCATCCCTCCCGCCGCACCGGCGAGAGCGAGAACCACGCTCTCGACGATCAGAGCGCGAACGATCCGGCTGCGCGTGGCGCCCATCGCGGTTCGGACGCCGATCTCACGGCTTCTCGTCGCCGTCCGCGCGAGCAGCAGGTTCGCAAGGTTCGCACATGCGACGAGAAACACCACACTGACGGCGCCGAGCAGCATCATCATCCACGACTGCGCCGACGGGGTGACGATCGAGTCCTTGATCGGACGCACGAGGATTCCATGGTCGGTGAACCAGCGCGGATGATCGGCGGCGAGCGCGTCTCTGATCTGCTGCATCCGCGCGGAGGCCTGCTCGAGCGACACCCCCGGCTTCAACCGTCCGATCACGCGAAGCGAATACGTGCGCGCGTCCGTTCGTACGAGTTCGCGTGGCGAAGGCGTGAGGGGAATCCAGATATCGATGTTGGTGAGCACCGCCGGACCGATGGGGTATTTGAACCCCTGCGGCATGACACCTGCGACGACGTAACTGCCCGAGTCGAACTTGATCTGACGACCGACGACCGTTGGATCGGCGTGGAACCGGCGGCGCCACAGCGAGTCGCTGAGCAGTGCGACCCGCGCCGCCGTCTGTTCATCCGCGAGCGTGATGCCTGGGCCCATCGCCGGGCGAACGCGCAGCAGCTCGACCAGGTTCGCGGTGATCTTGTAGCTGCGCAACTGTTCCGGCCGCTCATCGATGGTCGTCAGCAGAGGGCCGCTGCTCGAAGCGGCCATCGATTCGAATACGTCCTGCCGTCGCGACCAGTCCGCGAAATTCGGGTATGCCACGGGAACCGGACGCCCGCCGGGCAACTCGACTTCGTTGATCGCCGCGAGGCGCCAGGGTTCCGCGAACGGCACATCGCGAAGAACGACGGCATCGACGACGGCGAAGATGGCCGTTCCAGCCCCGATCGCGAGCGTCAGGACGGCGAGCGCGGTGACCGTTACCGCTGGCGTCGAGCGTAGAGAGCGGATCGCGTCGCGCACGTCGAACAGGAGTCCCGCGACGACCTGAGCCGCAGGCTGGTGCCCGTGCGGCGTCGACGGTTCCCCTCCGAACCGTTCCTGCGCCGCCGCGCGCGCCAGATCGCGCAGCGTCGTCGTCCAGAAATGCAGCGATCGCAGCGGTCCACTGCCGTAACGAGGGTGGTGGAGATCCTCGTGGAAGAACGCGATCAGGTCATCACGATAACGTTCCCTGAACTCGCGTGGGTACGCCCGCAGCAGGATCCGAAAGAGCCGCTCGCCGGTGGAGTTCATCGCTTCGCGGACGGCAGCAGCCGGTGAGCACGCGCGTAGTCAAGCGCGCGGCTCAGTCTGCGCAGGTGGTTTTCCAGAGAAGCGCGCCCCAGCGGCTCGATGCGATACGTGCGGCCGCGTCGGGGGTCGCTGCCGCGTACAGCCCCTTCGCTCCCCCCGGCAATCAGCCCTTCGCGCTCGAGCCGCTGGATCGCCTGATAGAGGGTGCCGGAGCCCAGGTTGATGTCACCGCTCGTGCGCTCCTCGATCGCCAGCTTGATGCCGTAGCCGTGCAGCGGGCTCGCGGCAAGCGAGAGCAGGACCTCGAAGCCGATGGGCGTGAGCTCGAGTGGCGGTCGTTCAGGTTGTCTGACGGGAGGACGTGTCATGCGAGGGCAATATATGTCACTCGCTGACATGTCGTCAATCGGACTATGTCATTCGGCTCTCAGTGCCTCGAGCGGATCCACACGCGCCGCGCGCAGGCTGGGCAAGAGGCTCGCCGCCAGTGCCACCAGGAGCAGTACCCCTGCGACCGAACCAAACACCATGGGATCGCGGGCTGACACCTGGAAGAGCAGCGGCTGCATGAACGTGCCGAGCGCGGCGGCGATGAGGCACCCGGCGGCGATGCCGGCGAGCGACATGCCGATGCTCCAGCGCACGACGATCATGGCGACGTGATCGACGCGTGCACCAAGCGCAAGGCGGACGCCGATCTCGTGACGACGGTCCGCGACGAGATAGGCGAGGAGGCTGTAGATGCCCACAGCCGAGACGACCAGCGCGAGCAGCCCCGAGAACAACAGCGTGGACGTACCCAGTTCCCAGGACCGCATCTGCGGATCGATGCGCTCGGCGAGCGTCTCGGTTGCGACGAACGTGATGGTCGCATCAGCGGTAGTCAGTTCCCTGCGAACGCCTTCGGCGACGCTTTCCGCGTCGCGAGTGCTGCGCACGAGCAGCGCGGCGCCGCCGAAGCCGACTTCCTGGCCGAGCGGAATGTAGACGTGCATCTTCGGCGCTTCGACCAGCCGCGCGCGATGCGTATTCTCGGCGACGCCGACGATCGTCGTGCAGGGGCCTGGAGGGTCACCAATCCTGACGCAGCGTCCGATCGGATCCCTTCCCGGCCAGACCGTGCGCGCCATGAACTCGCTGATGATCGCCACGGGCGCCGATCCGGCGCGGTCCGTCGGATTGAAATCGCGTCCGCGGAGCAGACGCGTGCCCATCGTGCGGAAGTACGCCGGTTCCACGGCGCTGATGCTCGGGCCGCCGGTGCCGGTCTGCGGCAGCGCGTCGAGATCCGGCACGGTGATTCGAACACTGAACCGGTTGCCGAATGGCAGGCCCACGGCCACGCTGGCTCCCTCGACACCGGGAACGCCGCGCACGCGATCGAGTACCCCGGCGAGAAACAGCCGGCGTCTCGCGCGCTCGGTGTCGCGGGCCGAAGTATCCAGGCCGGCGAGCGATGCACGGCTCACTTCCACCACGAGTACACGGTCGGGATCGAAGCCGAGATCCACGTGGCGTGCGTTCCACACGCTGCGCACGAACAGGCCCGCGCCGATCAGCAGGGCCACGCTCAGTGTGCTCTGCACGACCGTGAGCGCCGCACGCAGCCGCAGCCGGCGGCCACTCCCTCCGCGAACGCCGCTGCGCAGCGCGCGCGCGAGCGCGTCGCGCGTCACGTCGATTGCCGGCACCACGCCAACGAAGACGCCCATGGCCGTTGCCGTCACGAGAGAGACGAGCAGCACACGCGCATCGACCGGCGCCGACGACCACTCGATCGAGGAAAGCAGCGTATTTCGTGCCGCGCCGCCGATGACGTGCGCCACCAGCAGTCCTAATGCGGCGCCGATGAGCGAGAGCAGCGTCGATTCGATCACCAGCATGCGCAGCAGCGCGAGCCGCGACGCGCCCAG
The DNA here is from genome assembly GCA_035537955.1 of Vicinamibacterales bacterium. GTDB lineage: Bacteria > Acidobacteriota > Vicinamibacteria > Vicinamibacterales > 2-12-FULL-66-21 > JACDCA01. Next base: position 13,580 of record DATLLF010000303.1, read on the forward strand.
CGCGCGTCGTATCCCGAGCTCGCGGGCACGTCTTGCGCCACGCGCCAGCAACAGGTTCATCACGTTGGCGCACGCGATCAACAGCACGAGCAACGACACGCCCGACAGCCACCGCACGACGCGAGATTCCGCCGGCTCGGATCCATCGTCGGCTGCTCCGAGGCCTGCCGTCCACACCCTCGCCTCACGCATGTGCTTTTCATCGCCGTCGTAGGCTCGCGTGAACAGCGTGGTCAGTTCGTCGCTCGCCGCATCGGGGTCGACGCCCTGGCGCAGGCGGATGATGACGCTGAGCCACTGCGCCGACCAGCTCCGCATCCAGTCGTTTGTGATTCTTGCGCTGAGCAGGTTCATCGGGGCCCAGACGTCCACACGACCGAGCTCGGCGCCGGTAAATCCGCTGGGCGCAACGCCGACGATGTCGTAGGGGTCGTCGTTGATGATCAGAGAACGGCCGAGGACATCGGTGGCGCGGCCGAACTGGCGCTGCCAGAGCCCGTCGCTGATGACCGCAACGCGGTGCGCCCCTGTCGTCGAGTCCTCCTCGTCGGCAAAGAAGCGCCCCTGCGCAGGTTGCACGCCAAGGAGCGAAAACAAACTCGCGGACGCGTATCCAATTTTGATCTCGCGCGCCTCGGCGCCGCGGCCCGTCGTTCCATCATTGATCGCATAGGTGGCCGCCGCTTCTGCCGAAGACGCACGGCGAACGATGTCGTAGGTCACATGGCCCACGCCCGCGGTCGTGAACTGACCCATACCGGGGGGCTGTGCCGTCACGTAGACGCGCCGCACGCGTTCCGCGTCACGCACGTGGTCGGGCCCTCGCACGAGCAGGCGATCCGCGATGCCGAAGAGCGCCGCGTTCGCGCCTGTAGCCAGCGCCAGGGTCGCGGCCACGAACAGTGCGAACGCGGGCTCGCGGCGCAGGCTGCGAATGGCGAATATCACATCACGCCTGAGTGCATCCCACGGCATATGCCTGTTCTCCGTAAAGGCGAACCGCCGTTCGCGTCGGTACTCGGCGCGTAGCGCGACTGCAGTGTGCAGCGCATCGATGACGGCGCGGCTCCGCCGCGAACGGCGCGAAGCGTCGAGCGCACGTGCGGTATCGAGCATTTCGGCTCCGAACCGCCGGCGGAATTCGGCGGGGTAGAGGAGCAGCAGCGCGCGGTAGAGCGCTTCGATCATGCGAGTCGTGGCCGTTTGCCGTCGGCGGTGAGGCGCGCTGCGCGTACGAGGCGCGACATCCGCGCCACCTCCGCCTCGAGCACCTGCTGGCCGAGGCGGGTCGGCCGGTAGTAACGCCGCCGATCGTCGGTGACGGTTTCATCGGCAGGCCGGTCGCACTCCTCGATGAAGCGGTCGCTCAGCAACCGCCGCAGCGTCCGGTAGAGCGCGCCCGTCTGCAGGAGCACTTCGCCGTCGGACCGCGCCTCGACGTCACGAATGATTCCGTAGCCGTGCAGCGGCCGCGACGTGAGCGCGAGCATGATGAGGAGGACGTCGCTCTTCAGCGGCAGAAAGTCGGCAGGGTCAGGTTGTCGCACCTGTCGGACAATATCGCAACTATGGACGAAATGTCTAGAGACAAGGTGTGAAAGCCAGAGCGGCGCCTCATTCTGTCCGGAGGGCGACCAGCGGGTCCACCGCGGCGGCACGCCGGGCGGGCAGGTAGCATGCGAACGCGGCGATTGCAGCCAGCAGCAGCACCACGGCCGTGAAGGTGAGGGGATCGAATGGCTCGATCCCGAAGAGCAGGCTGCGCATGATGGTGGTGACGGCGAGCGCGCTGGCAAGACCGAGGGCAATGCCGACCGCGACGGGCAGCATCCCCTGCCGCAGCACCAGCGTTACGACTTCGCGGCGTGCGGCCCCGAGCGCGATGCGCAGCCCGATCTCGCTCCTGCGCTGGCTGACGGCGAACGACATTACGCCGTAGAGGCCAATCGCCGCAAGCAGGAGCGCTGTCGCAGCGAAGCCCGCGAGCAAGACCATCCGAAACCGCGGCTGCGCCACTGCTTCAGCCACGAGGCTGTCGCCAGGCCGCAGGTTGCCAATAGCGACCTGCGGATCGATCGCCGCCAGTTGCGTCCGCAGCATCGGTGCGAGCGACATCGGCTCGCCGGTGCCGCGCACGAAGACAGTCATGAACTCGAACGGGTACTGCGCGTGCGGGACGTAGACGAGCGGTGCGGGCGTCGTCTCGATGCGCCCGGCACGCACATCCCCTACGACGCCGACGATTTCCCGCTCTTTTTCCCGCGTCATCGCGGACACGTGGATACGGATGCGCTGACCGATCGGGTCCTCGCCGGGCCAGTACTGCCGCGCGGCAGCTTCCGTGATCACCGCGACGCCGGCAGCGTTCTCGCGGTCCGCTGGGCCGATGAGCCGTCCGCGTCGCAACGGCACACGCGCGGCATCGAAATAGCCGGGCGTCACCGCGCGCACGGCCATTCGCGGTTCGTCCTTCGGTTCGGGCTTGCCGATGAGCGTGAAGGTGCCGCCGAACCCGTCGCGCGAGAGCGGAGGGATCGCGATCGCACCCGCCGAGACGACGCCAGCTTGCGTGGATAACGCATCCAGATACGTTTGATAGAAACGCACGATCGACGGCGCATCCGGGTAGCTCGCTCCCGGCAGCACGAGATCCATCACCAGGGTGCCGCGTCCGTCGAACCCGGTGTCGATCCGCGACAGTCGATCGAAACTCCGGAGGGCGAGCCCCGCGCCCGCCAGAAGCACGAGCGCCAGCGCCACCTCCGTCACGACGAGCACGTTGCGGATGCGCCCGCGGGAGCTACCGGCACCGTCACGACGCGATTCCTTCAACGACGTCACGAGATCACCACGAGACGCTTCCAAGGCAGGGGCGAGACCAAAGAGGATCCCGGTCATCACCGAGATGACGGTGGTGAACACCAGGACACTGGTATCGAGGGACACGCCTGCCGCACGCGGGACGTCCTCCGGCAGCAGCGCGCTCATCGCCCGGCTCGCCCACACGGCCAGCAGCAGCCCTGTCGCGCCGCCGGCGATCGCCAGCATGGTGCTCTCCGCGAGCAGTTGCCGCGTGATCCGCCATCGGCTGGCGCCGAGCGCTGCCCGCACACTCATCTCGGTGTGGCGCGACGTGCCGCGCGCGAGCAGCAGGTTCGAGATGTTCGCGCAGCCGATCAGCAGCACGCACGTGACCGCGCCGAGCAGCATCCACAGCGGACGCCGGTACTCGCCAACGATGACGTCGAAGACGGGTTCGAGCCAGATGCCGTAACCCTGCACCTTGCTGTGGGCCTGTGCGATCCGGCGCTCGATGGCGGCGATATCGGCTTCTGCCTGTTCGCGTGTCACTCCCGTCTTGAGGCGTCCGACCGCCTCGACGTAATGCGCGCCGCGCTGGTTGTCACGCAGCTCCGACTCGGCGAAGGCGAGCGGCAGCCACATCTCGTACCCGTCGGGGAACGCGAAACCGCGCGGCATGACGCCGATCACCTCGTACCGCTCAGCGTCGATCGTCAGCGACGTGCCGATGATCCCGCGATTGCCGCCGAATCTCCGCTGCCAGAGATCGTGGCCGAGGATGACGACGTGAGGGCTTTTGACGCGCGCGTCTTCGGCGGAGAAGGTGCGGCCGAGCAACGGGCGCGCGCCGAGGACGTCGAACAATTGCGCGCCTGCCGCCGACGCGTCCACACGTTCCGGCACCTCGCCATCGAACAGCGTGACGACGCGCTGGTCGTATGCCGCCATCGCGTCGAACGAGCGATTCTGCGCCTGCCAGTCGACGAAGTTCGGTGGTGAGACGGTTACCCGTCCGCGCTGGTTCGTCTCGTTGATTCGCACGATCCGCTCAGGCTGATCGAAAGGAAGCGGCCGCAGCAGCACGCCCTGCACGATGCTGAAGATCGCCGTGTCGGCGCCGATGGTGAGGGCGAGCACGGCGACTGCCGTGAGTGTGAAACCGGGTTTCTTCCACAACATCCGCGCGGCAAAGCGAAGGTCCTGCAGCAGCATGGGGTCCACTCCTCGAGAATGGGGGTCAGGAACGCCGGCGATGGGATGCACGGTGCAGCGTTCCTGTCTGGCGACGCGAAGCGATTGGAGCGCAAGCGACACGAGCGCGAAGCCCAGCGCGAGGGGCAGCCACGTCCTCTGTACGCGCGAGCGCGCGCGCCGCCGACGGACGGCGTCTCGCCGCCGCGCGTCGTGCCAGGCGGGCGCGAAGACGCGCGTCGCGATCTCGGGCGGCAAGCGCCGCGCCAGTCGGGCGGCAGCCGCCTCGATCGCGTCACGCACCGACGGGGCCCTTGCGGCGCTGTCGTGCGGCCGCTTCGGAAAAGTCAGGGATCGTTTCGATATAGAAGTCGCGTGTCTTCTTCCACGCTGCTTCACCCGCCGGCGTCAGCGCATACCGGCGCTCCTTGATGATCTGCGCGTCGATGATCTTCTGGTCGTAGTCGCCAGCGACGAAGCCGGCATCCTCGAGGCGAGCCATCATCTGGTAGAACGCCGGAGCAGAGCGCCGTACCCCGTGCTGCGCGAGACGGTGGCGCACCTGGCGTCCGAGCCGCGGGCCTTCGCGCAACAGTGCGAGGACGAGGTACTGCAGGTGTGTGATCTCGGGCACACGGCGTGGTGACATAACGCCGCATTATTTCAGTACTGCGTGGCGGGGTCACGCGTAAAGTGACGAACGCCGGGGCCGGCAGCCGATCCGGCGATACACTTCGCAGATGGCTGAAGTCACTATCTCCCTGCGCCATGCTCCGGAATCGGCCGAGCAGGCGTGCGGGATCTGCGGCGCGACGTTCGTTCCAGCGGAGGATTCCGGCTCGCGCATCCTGGGCCTCAAGTCCGGATCCCAGGAATTCGGGTTCCTCATGTGCGGCGGGTGCCATTCGAAATGGACCCACGGCGCGACGGTCAAAATCCGTTCGAGGAGCTGAGTTCCGTCATGGATCGCAGGCATTTCATCGAGGCGACCGTCGGCGCCGTCGTCGCTGGCGCAGCCGTACCGATGGCCGACGCGGTTGCCGCGCAGCGGCGCGACGCACCTTTCGCCGCTCCCCCGGTCGGGCTGGTACGCATCGGTTACGTCGGCATTGGCGGGCAGGGCTCGGCGCACGTCGAGAATCTGCTCAAGGTACCGGGCTGCCGTATCACTGCGGTCTGTGATGTCGATCCGGAGCGCACCGACTGGGCCGTGAAAACCATCACCGCGGCCGGGCATCCCGCGCCGGCGGTGTACAACCGTGGCCCGCGAGACTTCGAACGCCTGTGCGCCGAAGAGACGCTCGATCTCGTCTACAACGCGACGCCGTGGGAATGGCACGTCCCGATCTGTCTTGCCGCGATGAGCAGCGGAAAGCACGCGGCGACCGAAGTGCCCGCCGCGACGTCAGTCGAGGACTGCTGGGCGCTCGTCGAGGCTGCCGAGAAGCACGCCCGCCACTGCGTGATGATGGAGAACTGCAATTACGGGCGCATGGAGATGCTGGCGTACCATCTCGTGCGCAAGGGTCTTCTCGGTGAGGTCCTGCACGCCGAGGGAGGCTACCTGCACGATCTCCGCGACATCAAGTTCGCGAAGAGCGGCGAAGGGTTGTGGCGCCGCGCCTGGGCCACGAAAGTCAATGGGAACCTGTATCCGACGCACGGTCTGGGGCCCGTCGCCAACTGCATGGACATCAATCGCGGCGACCGGTTCGAGTACCTCGTCTCGATGAGCGGCCCTTCGCGCGGGCTGCAGGCGTGGGCCGCCGAGCATTTCCCGCCCGATGCGCCGGAGCGCCGGGAGCGCTATGTGCTCGGCGACGTCAACACCACCCTCATCAAGACCGCCAATGGCAAAACGATCTACGTCGTTCACGACACCAACCTGCCGCGTCCGTACAGCCGCATCAATCTCGTGCAGGGCACGAAAGGACTTTTTCAGGGATATCCGGACCGCGTGTACATCGAAGGACGCAGCCCCGCGCACCGCTGGCAGCAGGCGAGCGACTATCTTGGCGAGTTCGATCACCCCCTGTGGAAGGACATCGAGGAACGCGCGGCCGGCGCCGGCCACGGCGGAATGGACTACATCGAGGACTATCGGTTGATCAAATGCCTGCGCGAGGGGCTGCCGACCGACATGAACGTGTACGACGCGGCTGCGCTGAGCAGTCTGGTCGGCCTGACGTCTCGCTCGGTCGCGCACAAGAGCAGGCCCGTGGACGTCCCCGACTTCACGCGCGGACGCTGGCGCGTGCATCCGCCGCTGGAACTGGTGCGTGCATGACGGATCCGTGAGCGCGGCAGCATGACGACGAGAGCCCTCGTGCTCGCGCGCGGGTTGGGCTCGCGCATGCGCCAGGCGTCCGACGTGACGCTCGATCCACAGCAGGCGTCCGCGGCCGATGCCGGATTGAAGGCGATGATGCCGTTCGGGCGGCCGTTTCTCGATTTCGTCCTGCAGTCGCTCGCCGACGCAGGCGTGCGAGAGTCCGCTCTGGTGCTCGGTCCCGAGCACGAACCGGTGCGCGACTACTATCGCCGCCTCGCCATGACACGGCTCCGGGTCACGTTCGTCGAACAGGCGCGGCCGCTCGGCACGGCCGACGCCGTATTATCGGCGCGGGCCTGGGCCGGCCGTCATCCGTTCATCGTGCTCAACGCGGACAACCTGTATCCCGTTGACGTGCTCGCGCGTCTCGCAGGCGGGGCGCATCCGGCCGTTCCAGGATTCGACGCCGGATCGCTGGCCTTTTCCGAGGACAGGCTCGGCGCATTTGGCCTTCTCGAAGCGGGCCCCTCAGGCGAGCTCGCGCGGATCGTCGAGAAGCCTGGCGCCGCGGCCATTCGTGCGGCGGGTCCGCGCGCGTTGATCAGCATGAACTTGTGGCGCTTCGACGAGCGCATATTCGACGCGTGCGCCGAGGTGCCGTTATCTGCCAGACGCGAGCGCGAGTTGCCGCAGGCCGTCCAGCTCGCCGTGTCGCGTGGCATGTCGTTCGAGGTGATTCCGGTCCGCGGAACCGTACTCGATCTGTCGCGGCGGGAAGACGTCCCGCATGTCGCGCGCGCACTCGAAGGCAGAACCATCAACCTGTAACGCATCCCCGGCTGCTGGAGTGGTGGCTGGGGTCGCTGGGTCGCTGGGGTCAGATCTTGTTTTTTGCATGAAGTGTCCTCCCGAGAGGACCCGAGCGCAAAAAACAAGATCTGACCCCGGAGCGGAGTTGAAGTTTGACAGATGTCAATCTGTTTGTGCCCGGCCGCCTGGAAGTATTCGGTAAGCACACCGATTACGCCGGCGGACGCTCGCTGGTGGCAGCGGTTCCGCGCGGGATCAGCGTGGCGGCAATACGAACGTCCGACGGATTCATCACCGTCGAGGATCGCACGGCCTCAGAGACGGCCAGGTTCACCAGCGATGGCGATGGCGAGGACCACGGCTGGCGTCGCTACGTGCGGACCGTCGTCAGGCGCCTGCGTTCCAACTTTCCTCAGGCAGAATTGTCTGCGTGGATTTCGCTGTCGAGCGATCTTCCACAGGCTGCGGGCATCAGCAGTTCGAGCGCATTCGTGATCGCCATCGCCGAGAGTCTCGTGCACTGTGCAGGGCTCGAAGCGTTGACGGAATGGCAGGGAGCAATCCGCTCGGACGAGGATCGCGCCGGGTACTTCGGGTGCATCGAGAACGGCGCGGACTTCGGTCCGCTTCCGGGCGGCCACGGTGTCGGCACCCATGGCGGTAGCGAGGACCACGCCGCGATCCTCATGAGCGAAGCGGGCCGGCTGCGAGCCTTCTCGTTTGCTCCCATCCACGCACTGCAGGTGGTCACAATGCCGCCGGAGTGGACCTTTGTCGTGGCAAGCTCCGGCGTGGCGGCACAAAAGACCGGTGACGTTCGATGCGCATACAATCGGCTCGCCGAGGACGCAGCGCAACTGCTTGCCGCCTGGCGCCGCGAGCACCCGCACGACGCACGTTTGCTTGGACACCTTGCCCGTGAGGGAGCGTTGAGAGGATTTCATCCACCCGAGGTATTGCGTTCCCGATTCGAGCACTTCATCGCCGAGGATGCACGCGTCGCCGAAGCAACCGACGCATTCGCGCGCCGCGACATCACCGTCCTTGGCGATCTCGCGGCTGCGTCGCACGCCGACGCGGACCGGCTGCTCGGCAACCAGATAGAGCAGACACGGGCGCTCGTCGAGATCGCCCGCGCGCTCGGCGCCCCCGCCGCATCGTCATTCGGCGCCGGCTGGGGCGGCAGCGTCTGGGCCCTCGTCCAGAAGGAGGACGCGGACGCTTTTGCGCGGACCTGGCCGACGGAGTACCGCCAGCGCTACCCCGACCATGCGTCCACGGCGTTCGTATCGCCACCGTCTGACGGCGCGCGTCACACAGCCTGACCACAAGCACGGGCACCAGGCACCAAGCACCAGCACGAGCCCCGGGGGTCAGATCTTGTTTTTTGCACTCGGGTCCTCTCTGGAGGACACTTCATGCAAAAAACAAGATCTGACCCCACCGAGCACCGAGCACCGAGCACCCAGCACCGAGCACCGATATGTCTCTAACCCGTTTGGATTGGTTCATCGTCGTCGCATCGATCCTCGTGTCGTTCGCGCCCGCCGTCTGGTTGATGCGGCGTGCGGGATCGAGCACGACGGAGTTCTTTACGTCCGGGCGTGCCGCTCCGTGGTGGCTGATCGGCGTGTCGATGGTGGCGACGACGTTCAGTACCGACACGCCCAATCTCGTGACGAATCTCGTTCGCGAGGGTGGTGTCGCGGCCAACTGGGTGTGGTGGGCGTTTCTGCTCACCGGGATGATGACGGTGTTCTTCTACGCGCGGCTCTGGCGGCGATCCGGCGTCATGACCGATCTCGAGTTCTACGAGCTGCGCTACAGCGGGCGTGCCGCCGCGTGGGTCCGCGGCTTCCGTGCCGTCTATCTCGGCGCGTTCTTCAATCTCGTCATCATGGCGTCGGTCAACCTCGCCGCTGTCAAGATCGCGAACGTTCTGCTCGGATGGCCCATGACCCGTACGCTCGTCGTGTGTGCGGTGATCAACGCCGCGTTCGCGGCAACGGCGGGGCTGTGGGGCGTGTTGGTCACGGACTTCATTCAGTTCGGAATCGCGATGACCGGCTCGTTCGCGGCGGCGTACTACGCGCTGCGGCAGCCGCAGATCGGGGGCCTGGACGGCCTCTTATCGCGCGTCGATCCCGGCAAGCTGCGTCTCCTGCCCGACTTCGGCGACTGGGGCGTGACGCTGAGCCTCTTCATCATTCCGATTACGGTGCAGTGGTGGTCGGTGTGGTACCCGGGAGCGGAACCGGGTGGCGGCAGCTACATCGCGCAGCGAATGCTTGCCGCGCGCAGCGAGCGCGATGCGACATGGGGGACCCTCTTCTTCAACGCCGCGCACTACGCGCTGCGCCCGTGGCCATGGATCATCGTGGCGCTCGCCTCGCTGCTGGTGTACCCCGAGTTGACGGATATCTCCGCCGCCCTCCCACATGTGGACCCGGCGCTCGTGGGCCACGACATGGCATATCCGGCGATGCTTCGCTTCCTGCCGCCTGGCATGCTCGGCTTGATGGTGGCCGGCCTGCTCGCGGCATACGTGTCCACGATCTCGACGCACCTCAATTGGGGCACGTCGTACCTGGTCCACGACCTGTATCGCCGGTTCGTTCGTCAGGCGGCGAGCGAAGGCCACTACGTTCAGGTGGGCCGGATCGTGACTGCCGTGCTGATGCTGCTGGCGGCGCTGCTGACGTACGTGCTCGATACGGCGCGTGCGAGCTTCGAACTGCTGTTGTCGATCGGCGCCGGAACGGGTCTCCTCTACCTGCTGCGCTGGTTCTGGTGGCGCATCAATGCCTGGAGCGAGATAGCGGCGATGATGACGTCGTTCCTGCTCGCCGCAGGATTCTTCGTGGCAGCGCGGGCCGGTAGCGCGCCTCCGGCACACGTGTCCCTGCTCGTCACGGTGGCCGTGACCACGTTGGTGTGGATGGCGGTCGCCTGGCTTGCACCGCCGACCGACCGCTCGCGTCTGGTGGAGTTCTATCGGCTCGTTCGGCCGCCGGGTCCTGGTTGGACGCAGATTCGCGAACAGGCGGGTGTGGGCCCGTCCCCCGACAGCCTTGCGCACTCATTTCTCGGCTGGGTGATGGGCTGTGTCTTCGTGTACTCGGCGCTGTTCGGCGCTGGCAGCTACTTGTATGGTCACCTTGCCCAGGGGGCTTTCTGGACTGTCGCCTTCTGCGTCTCGGGCGCCTGGCTGTTGCGCCTCCTCATGGTCCGGTGAGGCCGGCCGCGACGACGGATCTCAATGTTTTCTGATACAAGAGTCGGATGCGATTCTTGTCGATTTTCGTGCTGTGTCTCGTGTCCGCCAGTGCGTCCGCGCAGGTTCTTCAACCCAACGTCACGTACGACGCGTCCATCCCGAGTCTCAAATCAGTCGTGGGGCACGAGCACGGTGACGCAATCACGACGCCAGAACAGATCGGCCGCTACCTCGATGCGCTCTCCAAGGCGGCCCCCGACCGTACCCGGCTCGTTCAGTACGCCACGAGCTGGGAAGGACGGCCGCTGCACTATCTGGTCGTCGGATCGGCCGCGCGTGTCAGCAAGCTCGATGAGATCAAACGCGGCTTGCAGACGGTCGCGGCGGGATCGCCTGAAGCGGACCGCCTGATCGCGGAGCTGCCGGTCGTCGTGCTCCTGATCCACGGTGTGCACGGCAACGAGATCTCGTCCTCCGATGCCGCGCTGGCGGAGGCCTACCACCTCCTCGCCGCACGCAACAATGCGGACGTCGACGCCACGCTGCGCGATGCCCTCGTGATCATCGATCCCATGCAGAACCCCGACGGCCGTCAGCGGTTCGTCACGACGAATCTGCTCGGACGGGCCCTCGAACCCGATCCGAACCCGCAATCAGCCGAGCACGACGAGCCCTGGCCGGGTGGCCGCGTGAATCACTACCTGTTCGACATGAACCGCGACTACTTCGCCATCTCCCAGCGGGAGACGCAGGGGCGCGTCAAGACGATGCTCGAGTGGTATCCGCAGGTCGTCGTCGATCTTCACGAGATGGGCGGCAACTCGTCGTACTACTTTGCGCCGCCGGCCGATCCGTTCAACCCCCTGATCACGGAAAGCCAGCGCAAGGACCTCGACCTGTTCGGTCGAGCCAACGCGGCCGAGTTCGATCGTCGCGGGTTCGCGTACTTCGTCCGCGAGGTGTACGACGCGTTCTATCCCGGCTATGGCGACTCATGGCCGACGTTCCAGGGATCCGTCGCGATGACGTACGAACAGGCGTCCCCGCGCGGTCTTTCGTTCAAGCGCGAAGACGGCACGGTACTCACATACAAGCAGGCGGTCACGCACCATTTCACGGCCGCCGTAACGACGGCACTCACCGCGGCAAAGAATCGCGAGCGTCTGTTGCGCGACTTCCTCGAATACCGTCGCAGCGCCATTGCGCTCGGTCAGAAGGGCACTCGCGAGTATCTGATCGCTCCCGGGAAAGACCCTGGGCGCAGCCATAGCCTTGCCAGGCTCCTCGCCGCCCAGGGCATCGTCGTCAGGCAGGCCGAAGAAGCGTTCACCGCGGGGACGCAGCAGATGCCGCGCGGCACTTTCGTCGTGCCGCTCGCGCAACCGGCGGGCCGGCTCGTGCGCAACCTGCTCGATCCGGACATCAAAATGGACGAGGCGTTCATCAAGGAGCAGGACCGGCGGCGCAAAGCCAGACTGAACGACCAGATCTACGACGTGACCGCGTGGAGCCTTCCTCTGATGTACGACGTCGACGTCGTGCCCAGCGACCGCGCGACCTCCGTGAAGTTGCGCGATGTTCGCGCCGACGAGCCGCTGTCACCGGTGACGCCGCCAGCGCCGGCGGGGACGATCGGATATTTGATGCCGTGGGGGTCCGGCGCCGCTGCGGCCGCGGTGGAAGCGTTGCGCGCCGGCGTCCGCATGATCACCACGGACGAGACGTTCAGGCACAGCGGACGGCAGTACGCGATCGGCACGGCGTTCATTCGCTTTGCCGGCAACGTCGACGGTGCCGCCGACCGGATGCGACAGATCGCGGCGAAGCATGGGGCTGAGCTCGTGCCGATCAGCGAGACGTGGACCGAGCAGGGGATCTCGCTCGGGAGCGGACAGACCGCCGCCGTCCGCCAGCCGCGAGTGCTGCTCGCATGGGACACGCCGGTGTCGAGTCTCTCGGCGGGCTGGGCGCGCTACACGCTCGAGCAGCGCTTCGGGATCTCCGTCACGGCGATGCGCTCGTCGACGCTCCAGAACTTCGACATGGGCGATTACGACGTCCTCGTGCTGCCGTCCGGCGCTTACAGCTTCAGCGACGACGCGCTGCGACGGTTGAAGGACTGGATCCGCAATGGCGGCACGCTGATCACAATGGCCGAAGCGACGCGCTGGGCCGCGCGCGATCGGGTGGGGCTGCTCTCAACCGATCCGCTCTATCGCGACGGCACACCGCAGAAGGATGCTCCCGAGGCTGGCGGATCCGGAGCGAGCAGCGGCGCTGGTGGTGCCGCGCAGAAGCCTGATCTCACGAAGCCCCTCGATTTCGAGAAGGCGATCCAGCCCGAGCGTGAACAGCCGGAGAATCTGCCGGGAGCGATGCTTCGCGTGAATCTGTATCCGTATCACTGGCTCACCGCCGGTCTCGATGGCGAGATCCAGGTGATTGTGGAAGGCACGAGGGTCTTCGCGCCGCTGAAGCTGGATGCCGGTGTCAACGTCGGCGTGTATGCGCCGATAGAGAAGCTGGTGGCAAGTGGGTTCGTGTGGAAGGAGGCGCTGCCCTTGCTCGCCTCGCGCTCGTACCTGATGCACGAACCGTCGGGACGCGGGCATGTGATCGCGTTTGCCGAGGATCCCAACTATCGCGCGTACGCCGAAGCGACGGAACTGCTGTTCGTCAACGCGGTGTTGCTCAGTGGGGGGCACTAGCCACGTGCGACGTGCGACGGGCGACGGGCGATGTGCGACGTGCGATGTGCTCGTGCTATGTGCTGCGTGACTTCGATCGCGCCAGGCGCTGATCGGCGCTCCGGCTGGCGGGCATGCGGGACGAGCTTGTCGGGGAGCGTGCCAGCCCATCGTCGGCCGAGGGCTGGCGCCGACGGTGGTCCCGCCAACTGTGTTTCCCCTGCGGTTCCCTGTGTTTCTTCTGCGGCCCGTGGCGTCTCTTCGAACTGACCCACTGCTCCGATGCGTGATTGTTGATAGTGATCGAACCCAGCGCCGTATACTTCTTTCAGTGCGCGTTGGGGCGCCTCCAGTCCGCGGCAAGGGAGCTCGACTTCCACCCACCTCGGCGAGACACGACCATAACCTTCTTCCGGCCTGACGTAAGCGGACACCAGGCGATACGGAAGGAAGGTGTCTCTTGAGTACCCTCGACAACCTGCGCCGCGAAGCGAAGCGTTGGCTCAAGGCGCTCCGTTCGCACGACGCGTCCGCGCGTGAGCGGCTGGCGCGGACCTGGCCCGACGCTCCTCGCGATCCCGTGCTTCGCGATGTTCAGCACGCGCTCGCGCGCGAGCACGGCTTCGCCAGCTGGCACGCGTTTCGGGCGGCACTGCCGGAACGCTCGTCGAGTACGTTCCGCACCTACGAACAGCTTGCCCGCGACGTCCTCATTGCGCACAGCGACGGTGATCAGAGCGCGCTGCAGCGCCTGAACGCGCACTTTCACACCAAGATCTCCCTCGAGGAGCTTCGCGCGGGTGTCGCGCAGCGGTTGTCCACCCTTCCGTCGGACCGCGTGCCGGCGGGAGATTTCTCGCTCGCGCATGCCCAGCTGTTGATCGCGCTTCGTCTCGGACTCGACTCGTGGGCGCAGCTCGTCGAGCTCTTCTCCGACAGGGGCGCGCCGCACCAGGGCACGGAGATCCCGCCGCCCTACGTGGCCCGCATTGCCCCGGGCATGATCATGCCCGTCGAAGTCGCTGCCCAGTTGCCCGTCAAGATGCGCGACGGCAGCCGCTGCACGACGATGGACGTATGGGAGATGCTGACGGCCTGCCGTGCCGGCGACTTGCGGCGCGTGGAGGAGCTCGCCGCATCGAATCCGGCGCTGCTGTTGTGCGACTACAACTACATCACGCCCCTGCACCTCGCGGTACGCGAAGGGCATCTGGGCTCGGTCACCTACCTGGCCGAACACGGCGCGGCGAATCCCAATTACGTCACCTACCCGTATCGCGAATCGCTGGTGACCATCGCCCGCGATCGCGGGTACGACGCGATCGCGCAGGTCCTCGACGCGTGGTACGCACGCGAAGACAAGACGCGCCGCGAAGAGGAAAGGGGCGAGATCGAGGACCTCAGGGATGAGGAGCGGATCCGCTTTCAGCGGCTGGTCAACCTCGACGCGAGGAGCGAAGTCGAGGGGCTGCTTGGCGGCCGGCCGGAACTGGCCGTGGACCCCTACGCATTCTGGTTCGAGGGCATCCTGTCGATGCCGGCGAACCGCGGCAACCGGCCGATGCTGGAGCTGCTGATGGCCTTCGGTGCACGCGTGCCCGACGTGACGAAGTGGGGTGCCTGGTACTACTTCAAGCGCGACGACATCGCCGAGTTCCTCATCGCCCGCGGCATGAACCCGAACCACATGAACGTGCACCACACCACGCTGCTGCACGACATGGCCTACACCGGTGACGTGAAGAAGGCGACGCTGCTGATCGAGGCGGGTGCCGGCATCGATGCCGTCGACGAGGAGTTTCGGTCGACGCCGCTCGGTGTGGCGGCGCGGTTCGGAAAGCGCGAAGTGTTCGACCTGCTGCTGGCGCACGGCGCGGATCCGAACAAGGCGGCGGCCGCCTGGGCGACACCCCTGGCGTGGGCCCGGAGCAAAGGGCATCGGGAGCTCGAGGAGCGCCTTCGCCTTACCAATGCGCGCGTCGAGAGTTCGACGCCGGCGCCCGCGACGATCCAGCCAGACGAGCAAGAAGTCACCGAACGTGTCAATGCCGCGCTGAACGACGGTGATGCCGATGCCTTTGCGGCGCTCATGCGCGCGCACCGCGACGTGTTCGAAGCGCGCTGGCCGTACTGGCTCGAGCTCGATCCGCGAACGGTCGTTGCCCGCGCGCGTCCACCGAAATGGCTCCCCGTTCGTCCCGACATCCACGCGCTCGAACGTGAGGTAGCGGCGCAGGGCGGAGAGGCCGCACGGCTGGCGGTGGCCCGCAGTTACGGAGCCGACAGCTGGGCGCGTATCGAGCAGGCGTGCACGCTCATCGATGCGATCTGGCGCGACAAGGCGGACACCGTTCGTGAGCTGATCACGCGCCACCCGCACCTGCTGCACGAGGACGCCGGCGTTCGCCACGGCAACTGGGGTCCGCCGATGGCGTACGCGGCGAACCTCGGACGGGATCGCATCATTCGGTTGCTGCACGACATGGGCGCGAAGGATATCCAGTGGGCGCTCGACCGCGCGGTGCTCCAGGGCCAGGTCGATACCGCCCGGATGTTGTATGAGATGGGTGCGCGGCCGCAGGGGTCCGCTGCCCTCGACGGACCTGCCGAGACCCTGAACGCCGAAGGGATGGCGCTGCTGCTGGATCTCGGCGTCACGCTCACGCCGTCGAATGCGCCGGTGGCGATGGTGCTCGAAACCTACTCACGCAACCCGGCAGGCAAGCACCAGATCCTTGAGCTCTTCGCCAGCCACGGCGTCGTCCTCGCCGACACGCCGCCGATGGCGGTTCATCGGGGACGGATCGATCTGCTCGACGCACATCTGCGGCGTGATCCCGAGTTGTTCTCGCGTACCTTTTCTCACCAGGAGATCTTTCCGCCAGAGCTGGGCTGTCATGCTGACCCGTCACTGGCGCTGCACGGCACACCGCTCGGCGGTGCGGGGCTCCTCCACATGTGCGTCGAGTACGACGAGATGAAGATCGCCCGCTGGATGATCGACCGGGGCGCCGATGTGAACCTGCGGGCGCGTGTCGATCCTGAGGGCTTTGGCGGGCACACGCCGCTCTTCAACGCCGTCGTGTCGCTCGGTGGCGGCCAGCGCAGGCGCGCTGACTTCGCGCGACGGCTGGTCGAGCGTGGCGCGGAGACGGAGGTACGTGCGTCGCTGAGAAAGGGCATGCCGTTCAGCGACGATCCCTCGGTGCACGAGTATCGGGACGTCACGCCCGTCGAATGGGGTGAACGGTTCCACGATCGCGGGTTCGTCAACGAAGCCGCGCTTCAATGGCTCATCGAACGGAGGCGAGCTCGAAGGTGACCGACACCGTCGCGGAAACCGAGATCTGGCCGGGTACCAGCGTATCGTCGCCGGTGCCCGCGCCTCGGCGATCCTGCATCACGTTCTGGAACATCATGGCGCCGCCACGGTTACCCCACCAGCTTGAATAAGGCGACCACCAGCCCGAGTACTGTTCGCTGATGTTCACGGGAGCGCCGAGGCTCACGCTGAGGGCCGCCGCCATGTCGGCGGCCTTCTCGCGTGCCGCCTGGATCGCCTGTCGTCTCGCATCGTCGCGGTGCTTTCGCAGCTCCGTGGTGCGGAAATCGATGCCGTGCACGTAGTTGGCGCCAGCGGTGAGGACGTCCGACAGCAACGCTTCGAATTTCGCCGGATCGCGCAGCGTGATGGTAAGCGAGCGCCGGGCGAAGTAACCAAGGAAGATCCGACGCTCGTTTTCCTCGCGGTATCGCGGCTGGATGTCGAGAAACTCGGTCCTGATGTGCTCGGCGCGGATACCGTGCTTGGTCGCCGCGGCAACGATCGCCTTGATTCGTGCGTCATTGTCGCTGCGTGCCCGCGCGATGTCCATGTTGTCGGTCTCCACGCCGACTGACAGCAGCACTTCATCGGGCGCCACCCTGATCTCTGCCTGGCCATTGACGATGATGGTTCGCTGAACCGTGCTTTGGGCGCCAGCCGGTACGACGGCCGAGCACAGTGCCAGAACGAGCAGCATGTTGTGACGCATGTCGAATCTCCTTCACGAAGGGCGCACATGTAAAGACGGCGCGGCGCCGCCGGCAGCCGGCGACCAGAGGCCAGCCCCGGCACACTTGCAGCTATACTGCGCCACCAGCAATGGGCTTCATCGGCTTCCTCTTTCCGTGGGGCGTGATACTGCAGGTGCTGGCGATCGTCCACTTCATTCGCCGTCGTCCGGACGGCATCTGGCTCTGGGTCATCGTCTTTCTCGGTCCGGTCGGCGCCCTCGTGTATCTCGGCATGGAGGTGCTGCCGGACCTCGCGTTGCTCCGTCAGTCATTCGAAAGTGTCGGGCGACGCAAGCGGATCCAGCGGCTCGAGGCCGTGGTGCTCGACAACCCCTCACCAGGTAACTACGAGGAGCTCGCGGATCTCCATCTCGAGAACGGCACCTACCAGCGGGCGCGCGAGTGTTACGACAAGGCCATCTCGCCCCGCGTCGACTCGCTCGACGCGGTCTACCGGCGCGGTGTCGCAGAAATCCACCTCGGTGACTTCACTGCCGCGATCCGTGATTTGGAGACCGTCATCTCACGCGATCGCAAGTACGACTTCCATCGCGCGATCGCGCTCCTGGCGCACGCGTACGCCAACAGCGGCCGCGCTGCGGAAGCGGGCGCGCTGTTCGAGGAGGCCACCGGCAATTCGACAGCCTCCGAGACCTATCTGAATTACGCGCAGTTTCTCGCGTCGCAGGATCGCGCCGCGGAAGCGCGCGAGTGGACCCGGCGGGTTCTCGCAAAGAGAGCCACGATGCCGCGATATCTCGAGCGGCGCGAGCGCCCCTGGTTCAGGCGCGCCCGCGCGCTGCTGAAGAAGCTGCCGGCGGACGCGGCGGCGAAATCAGGGGCCGGCTAAGATGGAAGATGGTCTATTCCATTTACCATCGTCCATTTTCCGTTACGTGGGCCGGCTGAAGCCGGCCCCTACTGGCCCATCCGGTCGCTGATCGGCGGCAGCTTGGGGTGCGCCGCGTTGAATGCCTCGACCTCTTTCATCAGCTTGTTGAAATCCTGATCCGCGGTCGCCATCTGCGCCTGCAGGTCCTTGAACACGTTGACCGCGGCGGTCGTCGGTCGATAGCCGGCGCCGCCCATCACGTCTCCGCCGCCGCCGCCGATCTCCGCCAGCAGCCAGACGAGATTCAGATAGAGCTTGTACTTCTCGACGTACCACTTGTCGTCGCTGTGCATCTCAGTGCGAGAGAGGTAGTTTAGCTCGGTGTCGTACATCCGCTTGTACAGGCCTGCCCAGGCCGCGTCGAGCGCGTTGTGCGCGCCGTCGCTGGCCGTGGGGTTGGCCTTGCGCAGGTCCTCGACCTGCGCGCGCATGATCTCGATCCGGTTGATGCGATCTACCACCTGATTGATCGCCGCAACGACATCGCGCTGCATCTTCGAGCTGGCGGCGAGATCCGCATCGGTCGACCGCAGCGTGACGTCGCGCCAGACTTCGAAAGGCTGCGATTGAGTCTTGCCGTCGACCGAGAGGCGGACCGTGTACTTGCCGGGCGCTACGGTCGGCTGCCATCGCTGTGAGCCGATGCCCCAGTGCGTTACTGGCCGTTCGCGACCTTGCCAGCGGCCGGCGTCCCAGATGTGCGGGTTGTCCGGAGGGATCGAGCGCAACACGGGCTGGTCGGGTTCCTCATAGCGCAGGTTCCACGTGACCTGATTGAACCCTGCTCGAGCCTGAGTTTCGCTGCGGCTCACCAGCGCGCCCGTCGAGTCGAGCACGTCGATACTCACCGGAGCCGATGGCTGCAATGGGAGGTTGAAGACGAAGGTCGCGCCGCCGCCGCTGGCCTTGAACGTTGCTCGACGCGGCGGATAGAGTACCGGCCCCCCTGTCGCCGTCGTCTCGCCATGTTCGAGCTGCCAGACATCTCGCAGGATCCACAATCCGCGGCCGTACGTGGCAACGGCGACTTCCGCCGCTGTCTTCGGCACTTCGATCCATGTCACTGGCGCGGCCGGCAGGCCTCCCTTGAACTGCGTCCACGTCCGGCCGTCATCGCGCGAGTAGAAAAAGGCGTGTCCCGTGCCCGCGAACAGCATTCCCTTGCGGTTCGGGTTCTCGGCGATCGACAGCGTGTAGTCGAGCGGGTGCCCCTTCGGGAGCGTCGCATCGATGCGCGTCCAGGTCTGTCCGAAATCCGACGTCTTGAACAGATATGGATCACGGTTGTCGACGAGGTGGTAATCGACCGCCATGTATGCGGTGCCAGGATCGAACGGCGACGAGTCGATGCGGCGGATGATTCCCCAGGGAGGCATAGTCACGTTCTTGGTGAGATCGATCCACTTCTTTCCTTCGTCGCGCGAGATCCACACCTTGCCGTCGTTGGTGCCGACCCACACGACGCCTTTCTCGGTACGCGAGGGAGAAATCGCCGAGATCACCGCGCCGTAGAACTGCCCGAGGTTGTCGCCGGTCACACCACCAGAGAAGCGGATGCGGCTGGGATCCCCTGTTGACAGATCGGGACTGATGACTTCCCAGTTCTGACCGCGATCGCGCGTGCGGAAGATCACCTGGCAGCCGAAGTACACCGAATTGTCGAACCAGTCGATCGCGAGCGGCGGCGACCACTGGCAGCGGTACTTCAAACCGACGGGATCGGAGTCGAGCGTGTGCATCCACGGGCTCACCGACCGGCGGATTCCGGTGTTCTCGTCGAAGGTCGCGACGTGCGCGGCGTAGCAGGTGCCCCACACGAAGTTCGAGTTGTTCGGTTCGGGATACGTGTAGCCCGACTCGCAGGAGGGCATCGCTTCCTGTTGTGGACCGGGTGCGCCGCCGCCGCGCCCGCCGCCTCCGCCGCCGCGTCCTCGACCTCCACCCGCTCCCGTGCCTGGCGGGGGCGCCGGACGATACGACGGCACGTTGTCGGGGACGATGGGGCGATCGCTCGCGAACCGCATGCTGCCGTCGTCCTGGCGGCTGCCGTAGACCCAGTACGGGCTCCTCTGGTCGATCGCTACCCGGTACATCTGACCAATAGGCAGCGACACACTCGTGTTGCCGCTCGGATTCGCCGGCGATCCGAAGATGCCCATGCCACCGTCGCCGGTGACGATGTAGTGGCCGGCGAACTTGGGATTGGTGTCCCACCAGATGTCATGGCAGTCACCGCAGCCCGGCCCCGCGTTGACCCAGATCTTTCCGCCGTCGCGCGATCGCCACAACGTGCTGTTGGCAATCATCAGGTGATTCGGATCGTCGGGCGAGACGCGGATGCGGATGTAGTAGCCGGCGCGTCCGATCAGCCGCCGATCCCAGCTCACGTTGCTCCACGTCGCGCCGCCGTCTTCGGAGCGCCAGAGCGAGCCCTGCGCTTCGGACTTCAGACCTTTCACGCCATCGGCGCCTGTCTGAATCAATGCGTACATGCGCTGACCGTCGGATGGCGCAATGGCCACGTCGGTCTTACCGTACGGCGAGCGCGGCAGACCCTGGTGCGTGACCTTCTTGAAGGTACGGCCGCCGTCGCTGGAGAGGTAGATGCCGCTCCCGATTCCACCGCTCTGGAGCACGTGCGTCTGCAGCTCGATCTCCCACGTGCCGGCCAGAACCACGTTCGGGTCCCGCTGCGACATCTGCAGGCCGGAGCAGCCCGTGTTCTCGTTCACGAACAGGACGTGCTGCCACGTCTTCCCGCCGTCCTCCGTGCGAAACACGCCGCGCTCCTTCTGCGGCCCGGTGGCGCGGCCGAGCGCGCACACGAGGGCGATGTCGGGATTCGAGGGATGGACGACGATCGTGCCGATGCGGCCGGTGTTGACGAGCCCCATGTTCGTCCACGTCTCACCGGCGTCAGTGGACTTGTAGATGCCGTCGCCCATCATGTCCATGTCGCGGACCGCCCAGGCTTCACCGGTGCCTGCCCATACGATCGATGGGTTCGATGGCGACACCGCGAGCGCGCCGATGGCCTGCGACGTCTCGTTGTCGAAGGTCGGCTTCCACGTCAGGCCACCGTCGGTGCTCTTCCACACGCCGCCAGACGCCGCGCCGGCGTAATAGACGCCGGGCTGGCCCGTCACAGCCGCGGCGGCGGCAATCCGTCCGTCACTCGTCGGTCCTGCATACTCGAAGCGCGGCTCGGGGACGGGGCGTGCGCCCTGCGGTCCGGCACCGCGTCCGCCGCGCTGTGCGAGCGATGTGGCGGGCAGCAGCAGGACCGCCGAGACCATGCAAACGATTACATTTCGGAGCAGGTGTAGAGGGTGAGCAGTCTTCAAGGGCATCCTCGCGGCTGGTGTAGGTGACGGGCGTTACATATATCACGTGAGGGCAATGCTGACTTCTCAGTGCCGACCCTCAGGGTCATCCCGAGCCCGTCCAGGGATGACTGCTGAAGTAAGGACAGGGTCGAGGGCACAATATTCAGGAACATGACGAGCATGCCGGACTGGATCGTGCCGATGGCGGCGACGCTGACGCAGGAGCGCTTCACCGGGGCCGACTGGGTATTCGAGCAGAAGTTCGATGGCATTCGGCTGCTCGCCTACAAGCGGGGAGACGACGTGCAGATGTTCTCGCGCAACCGATTGCCGCAGAACGTTCCCGCAATTGCACGCGCCATTGCACGGCTTCCGGTATCCGATGCCATCCTGGACGGCGAGATCACGTGGTCATCGAGCGCGTATCACGTGTTCGATGTCATGTGGCTGGATGGACGCGACGTCATGTCGCTGCCGCTCGAAGAACGTCGCGCGCTGCTCGCCTCGCTGCCGTTCGACGCGCCGCTCCGGCGCGTCGCGTTGCTCGAGATGAGGAATCCCTGGGAGCATGCCGCGCGCGAAGGGTGGGAGGGCGTGGTCGCGAAACGCCGCGGTTCGAAGTACGAGCAGCGGCGCTCGCCGCACTGGCTGAAGATGAAG
>DATLLF010000304.1:0-8896 GCA_035537955.1 Vicinamibacterales bacterium
GCGCGATCGTTGGTCAATCCTTCTCGGAAATCTTCTTCGGTAATTCGGTCGCGATCGGCATGCCGTGCGTGACCGTCGCGCCGGCCGACGCAGTCCGGTTGCAGTCCGCGGCAGAATCCGATCCGAGCGTAGCGTTCACAGTGGATCTTCAAACGATGATCGTGCAGTGGAACGCTCTGCAGGCGACGCTGCAGATGCCGTCGGCGGCGCGCGACGCGTTCCTGGACGGATCCTGGGACGCGACGGGGCTGCTGCTCGAACGCTACGACGAGGTGCGCGCGGTGGCCAGCCGCCTGCCATACATACGCGGCTGGCCGTGAATGCTGGATGGTTGTTCCATTCCCATTACACGGAGCGAGTGCACGCGCGCACGAGCTCGAGAAAGGCGCCCGCTGCGTGCGAGCGCTCGCCGGTGCGTCGGAAGACGAATCTGACAGTTCGTCGTGCTCCGAGCTCCGGCACCTTCACGGCGACGAGATCGCCGCGAGCGATCTCGGTGAGCGCACAGCGCCTCGGCAGCACGGCGACACCCACGCCCATTTCAACCGCGCGTTTGATCCCGTCGAGGCTGGGCAGCGAGATCTGGATGTTGATGGGCGCGTGGCGACGTTCGTACAGACGCAGTACACGCTCGCGCGTGGGCGACGGATCGTTGTGGGCGATCACCACCTGCCGTCCGACCTCCTCGATCGACACGCGCTTTCGCCGCGCGAGAGGATGTTCCGGGTGCGCCAGCATGACGAGCTCATCGCCGCCGAGTGGGATCGATTGCAGGGCTCGATCGGCCGGCAGAAAGGTCATCACGCCAAAGTCCATCGACCGCTCGAGCAGCTCGCTCGCAATGCGCCGCGACGGCACGCGACGTACTTCGACCGTGACCTGCGGGTGGCTCGCCGCGTAATCACGCACGAAGGGCAGCAGCGAGTGGACGGCCGCCTCGTTCGCGCCGATGACGACGCGTCCGCGTCTGACGTGCTGCAGCTCGCGGACCGCTGCCTGGGCTGCGGACGCCATCCGCAATAAGCGCTCGGCGTGCTCGAGGAGCAGCGTCCCCGCTTCCGTCAAAGCGCCGTTTCGTGAAGAACGGTCGAACAACCGGTCCTCCAGCTCGTCCTCGATCCGCCGGATCGCCTGGCTGACTGCCGGCTGGGTGCGATGGAGCTTGCGCGCCGCCAGCGAGAAGCTGCGCTCCTGCGCAACGGTGACGAATACATGCAGGTCCTGCAGCTGCATAGGGGCAGCATAACGAAATCTTATGAAATGACAAAAACAATAAATTGGACTGCCATGCCTTCGATCCGGTAAAAAAGAGGCGGGGGAACGTATGCCAGACACACGGATCACGATCTTCGACACGACGCTTCGCGACGGCGAGCAGGCGCCGGGGTTTTCGATGCGCACCGCAGAGAAGCTGGAGATCGCACGCCAGCTCGCGGCGCTCGGCGTCGACATCCTCGAGGCGGGGTTTCCCATCGCCTCCGAAGCGGACGCCGAGGCTGTGCGGATGATTGCCAGCAGCGTTCGCGGTCCCGTGATCGCCGCGCTCGGTCGCTGCAACGCAGCCGACATCGACCGTGCCGGGTGGGCGCTGCGGCCGGCGGAACGGCGCCGCATCCACGTGTTCATCGCCACTTCTGACCTCCACCTGCAACGCAAGCTTCGGATGAACCGGCAGCAGTGCATGGATAGCGCGATTGCCGCGGTGCGCCACGCACGGCAGTACACCGACGACGTGCAGTTCTCGGCGGAGGATGCGACGCGGAGCGATCCCGAGTTCCTCTGGCGCGTGTGCGAGGCCGTGATCCAGGCGGGCGCGAAGACCGTCAACCTGCCAGACACGGTGGGCTATTCGACGCCTGACGAAATGAAGGCGTTCTTCCAGACAATCATCAATCGCGTGCCCAGTTCGGACCAGGTGGTCTGGAGCACGCATTGCCATGACGATCTGGGCCTCGCGGCCGCCAACAGCCTCGGCGCTCTGGAGGGAGGCGCGCGCCAGGTGGAGTGCACCATCAACGGGATCGGCGAGCGTGCCGGAAACGCCTCGCTCGAGGAGGTCGTCATGGCGACGCGCGTACGAGCAGATCGCCTCCCCTATCGCACGGGCATCGTCACGCGCGAGATCTATGCCTCGAGCCAGTTGCTGTCGAACGTGACCGGCGAGGGGGTGCAGTCGAACAAGGCCATCGTCGGCCGCAACGCGTTCGCGCACGAGGCCGGCATCCACCAGGACGGCATGCTGAAGGACCGCAGGACGTACGAAATCATGCGGCCGGAGGAAGTGGGCGTGCCCCAGGCGACGCTCGTCCTCGGCAAGCACTCGGGGCGTCACGCGGTACAGCGGCGGTGCGAACTGATCGGTATCACGCTGGAGCGCCGCGAGCTCGATGCGGTGTATCGAGCGGTCATCGAACATGCCGACCGCGAGAAGGTGGTCACCGACAGCGATCTGTCCGCCATCGTTCTGCGCGTGTGCGCGCGCGCCTCGCGAGAGTCCTTACAGCCCATTCCGGATTTCGCCACGACCCCGTCCGAAATCGGCTACGGGCACGGGGTCTGACTGCACGCCTTCAGCGATCCGGGTTCTGGAGCAGCCATAAGTCAAGGCGGCTCTGGCCCGCGGAGAAGACGATTTCGCGACCAGCTGGATGAATGCGAACGTGTCGGATCTGGTCGGCACTCAGGCCCAGATAGTTCGTCGTGCGGGCGCTCAGGTCGAAAGCAAACACCCGTGGCCGGAACCCGGGGTCGACGCCCCAGGTCACACCCAGAAGCGTCCTGTCGAGATCGGCCCATGCGACCGGTATCGCTTTCACCGGAAACTGCACTTCGGTAATCGCTCCGGAATTGCGGGCGATGATTCGCGCTGTCAGACCAGTCAAGTTCTGCCGATAGATGGAGACGGCGATCCTTTGACCATCGTGCGTAATGCTGAGCCCTGCCGGCTCGTTGAGGAACCAAGGCTTCTCGACGGTCATCAGCGTGCGGTGCCGCATGTCAGAAAGCCGTAGCTCGTGGACCGCCGACCCCGCGGTGTAGATCACGGCCGATGCATCCGGCAATGGCACAAGATCTCCGCCAGCCCCGACGATCGGAATCTCGCGGAGGACGTGTCCCGTCAGCGCGTCCCGCTGTTCCATTATGGATCCGCGCTGTTCTGCTCCGCGCCTGATCACCACAGACGTTCCATCGACCCACCATCGTATCGACGTCTGATGCACCTGCCCGTCGATCGGCCAGTCGATCTCACGTCCCGACCGGGCATCCTGGATCACGACGCGGGTGGCAGCCCGGCGATTGCCGATACGGGTAGGAGAAGACAAGTACGCCAGGCGTAATCCGTCAGGTGACCAATCGGGCGACGCGATCTGATCGAGCGCCCGCGGGGAAAGGCGCCGAACTGCCATCGTCGCACCCGACAGATCGAGATTGGCGCGGTAGCCGTCGAACCCGCCTGTCCGGCGGGTATAGAGGATGCTGCTACCCATCCCGATCGCGCCGACGGGACTGAACATATCGCGTCCGGTGTCCATGATCATCTCCGGATCCCCGAGCGGGTGGCCGTCGACTACTCGTTGCGACCAGATCCCGAATGTCCCCGAGCGATCGCTCGTGAAATAGATACGGGATCCATCTCGCGACCAGACAGCAGAGATCTCGTCGGAGTCGCCGCCGGCGAGCATCCACGACCGTCCGGACGCGACATCGATCACGAAGAGGTCGCGGGTCCACGTCGGACCCGATGGGAGATCGTGAACAACGAACCGCCCGTCTGCCGAAATATCGATCGACTCGACGGGTTGCTCACGAGTGAACTCACGAACGACGCGAATCGCTCCAGTAGCAGGATCGAGCAGCACGACGCGGTGTGCCTCGTCGAGATCCTTCAGGTCGCCGACGAGAACATCGGCCCGGCTGGCCCAGGCCGTTGGTCGCAGGTACCATTGATGCGGTTGCGGAGTGAATAGTTGACGTGCTCCCGTCCCATCGATGTTCTGCACGTGCAAGGTAGTGTGCGCTTTCGGCTCCAGCCGGCTGCGGGCCATATAGACGATCCGCCGACCGTCCGGCGAGATCTGCGAGAAGGCGCCATCGGCGAACCCGACGGAGGCGTCGGTGATGATGGGCCGCACCACCTCTGAATTGAGCTCGCACAGGGCGAACCGCCATTTCGCATTGGAGCAGACGATCGACGTCCCATCCGGCGAGACACCGCCATATCGCATATTGCGGTGCAACATGCCGACCTGCACCAATCCACGCGATCCATCGTTGGGGCGAACGACGCTTGTGTGCCAGGCAGCGAAGATCGCCAGCCCCACGACGGCGAGAAGCGCCAGCAGAAGCAGTGTCGCCCAGGATTGTGGTTGAAGAACGGCAGTCAACGCGTGCTCGAACGAACCCGCATCGGGAAATCGGTCGGCGGGATCAGGCGAAAGCGCACGGTTCGCGATGTCAGCCAGCGCCGGCGGCACGGGTCGCCGTGTTGCCAGCTTTACGTAGCTGTGCTCGCGGTGGGCTCGCCGCACCTCGTCGGTGCTTCGGCCTTCTACCGGGTACGCGCCGGTGAGCAGGAAATACAGCAGAACGCCGAGTGAGTACACATCGGAGCGCACCGTTGCCGGCGAGCCATCCAGCACCTCGGGCGCAAGGTAGAGTGGGGTGCCGGCTGTCGGACCCCCACTTCGATCGAGCTCGCCGCCTGTTCCAAAATCGGTGAGCACCGCACGCCCAGCGGCGTCGCGCAACACGTTCTGCGCTTTCACGTCGCGGTGGATCAGGCCGGCTCGATGAATGGCGCTCAGGGCGCCCGCAACATGCGCGGCGACACGCGCAGCCTCGACTGCCGCCATTGGGCCCTGCTGGGCGACTTCGTCTCCCACGCTTCGCGACAGAAGCTCCATCCAGATGCCGGTTCGCCCGTTGATCCGTTCAGCGCCATAGATCGTGACAACGCCTGGGTGGCGGACACGCGCCATCAGCCGCGCTTCCTCGACAATGAGCTGGTCTTCCGGGGGCTCGCGATATCGCAGGAGCTTCAGCGCCACGTCGCGATCGAGCCGCGGGTCCCGCGCGCGGTAGACATCGCCAAACGATCCACGACCGATCTTCTCGATGATCCGCAAGGGGCCCCAGCTGATCGGATCCTGCCGATCGCCGCTGATGTACTGCTGGGCCCCGCGGATCGATCCGTGAACATCGTCGCCGGCTCCTGGAGCGTGCGCCTTCGCGATTTCGGCCACGGCGCGCAGGCGGTCGTAAAACTTTCGTTCCGCATCCGTGTGAGCGGACCGCGCGACAGCAGACCAATCCACCGGCTGGCCATCGGCGAGACGCGCGGCCACGGCGACTTTCGGATCGTCCTCGTCAGCGTTCTTCACGACCCATCTCCTCGGCGAGACGTACCAGCCCACGCGCGACAGTCATACGCACGGCGTCGGACGACGGCTTGTTCATCGCGCTCGCCAGTTCCGGATACGTGAGACCAAGTTCGATGCGCCCGATGATCGCTTCGCGTTCGGTGACCTCGAGCCTCGCCAGCGCGGCGTCATATGCGTCCAATAACTCGGCGCCGACGGCGCGTTCAAAGGGAGACGTCCCCTTATCGAGCAGACCGCTGGAAATCGCCGTCGACTCGGGGGACCGCGCGGACCTTCGGAACTCGTCCCGGATCCTGTTCATGACCGCCTGGCGGAGGTACGCCTGCAGCGCACCTTCGCCGCGATGTTCGAAGTCCTCGATGTTCTTAAACGTCTGGAGGGCGGCGTCCTGAACAAGGTCGTGCGTGTCGGTGAGGTCGCGGGCCCATCGCGGCAGTCGCCCGCTCGCCCATCGTTGGAGCAGCGGAACATATCGAGCGAAAAGCCGGTTCAGCGCATCGTTGTCCCCCGCGCGGAAGCGCTCGAGCAAAAAAACCGTAGATTCCGCGCTCTCGCGAGGGCCAGGAATGTCACCCATTGCTGCCGGTGCCGCATCTTATCCCGCATCTCCGGGCGCAATTCGGCATTTGTTCGGATGCCACTGGCGAATTCGTTTTACAGGATGAACGCAATTTCCGGAGGACACATGCTCTCAAAGTTCTATCCGCACGCGTCGACGTCCGCCGTAGTCATCGCATTTACGGCATCTGTAACCGCAGGCCCCAACACCGCCATTCCGTTGACGATCACGTTTGCCGACGCCCCTCTAACGAGCGGGATCTCAGGCGATGGCGGAGCCTACGTCCACAAGGCCGAAGGAAAGGTGCCCACCGTCGCACTGAATGGCATCATTGAGCTCGACACCCGAGGCTCGAGCCGAACGGCCTGCTTCAATTTCGACGGGGCGGTGATGCCAGGCGCGGCGGCGGCGCTCGCTCCACAGGACATCTGCGCGCCGGTCCTGCTGCGAACGTTGGCTGGAGACAACGGTTCGGTCGGCGATCTGCCGGTTGGCGGGTCTCTGGACTTCGGGATGGACGTCTATTGGATAGGCCCAGCGCAGGCAGGCGGGTCGTATCAGTACGTTCTCGAATACAAGCGGGTCGAGGGAAATGGCGTCACTGTCACGCACCCCGACGCCGACACCTGGACCGTGCAGAACATCCTGAACGCGCGGGTCAGCGTCTATCAAAAGGGGAAGGGCGCGGGCTGGTCAGTCGTGGGTACGTACGATATGCCGGTCAACCTCACCGCGATTCGAAATCAGTAAGGTCGACAGAGTCGTCAACATCAATAGGCCGGCACTCGAGCCGGCCTTCGCCTTCGCCTACCTGGCGCGTTCTCAGTTCCCTGCCCCCTTCAGCCGCGCCCCTTACGTCAGCAATCAGCAATCAGCAATCAGCATTCAGCCTTGCGCTGTCTATTCAACCGTGACGCTCTTCGCCAGATTCCTCGGCTGATCGACATCGCAGCCGCGGCGGACGGCGATGTGGTACGAGAGCAGCTGCAGCGGCACGACCATCAGCACCGGCGTGATGAGAGGATGTGTCTGCGGGACGGGGATCAGAAAGTCCTGCGCAGGATCGAGCAGGTCGCGGATGCCGGCCTGCGTGTCGCTGGCCAGCGCGATCACGGAACCTCCGCGCGCCTTCGCTTCCTGGATGTTGCCCACCATCTTTTCGAACACGTGATCGTGCGGAGCGATGGTGACGACCGGCATCTGCTCGTCGATCAGCGCGATGGGGCCATGCTTCATCTCACCGGCCGGATAGCCTTCGGCGTGGATATATGAGATCTCTTTGAGCTTGAGCGCCCCTTCGAGGGCGATCGGATAATTGATCCCCCGACCGAGATAGAGGAAGTCGCTGCGCTGATAGAACTTCCTGGCGATCTCCTCGGTGAGCGGATCGCACTTCAACGTCTGCTCGAGCAGCAGGGGCAGCTGGGTCAGGCCTTCGATATGCGGGCGGGCCTCGTCGGGTGTGAGCGTGCCACGCATCTGCCCAAGATAAATAGCGAGCAGGTGCAGCGCGACGAGCTGTGATGTGAACGCCTTGGTCGAGGCGACGCCGATCTCCGGTCCCGCGTGGGTGTAGACGGTCCCTTCGGTCTCGCGCGTGGCCATGCTGCCGACGACATTGCAGATGGCGATGCTTCGCGCGCCTTTTCTTTTGGCCTCGCGTAGCGCGGCAAGCGTATCGGCGGTCTCGCCCGATTGCGTGATGACGACGGCGAGCGTGTTGTGACCGACGATGGGATCGCGGTATCGATATTCCGAGCCGTAGTCCACGTCGACAGGGACGCGCGCCAGCGACTCGATCAGGAACTTTCCGACGAGCGCGGCGTGCCAGGAGGTCCCACACGCCAGGATCACGATCCGCTCGACGTCGCGCAGGACCTGATCCGGAATCTCGATCTCCTGGAGGAATACCCGGCCACTCTCGACGGAGGCGCGCCCGAGGACGGTTTCCTTCACCGCCCACGGCTGCTCGAAGATCTCCTTGAGCATGAAGTGCTTGTATCCGGCCTTCTCGGCCATGACCGGATCCCACGAGACGCGCGTGCTCTTCTTCGAGACGGCGCCGCCGGCATAGTCGGTGAACTCAACGCCAGACGGCGTGATGACGGCCATCTCCTCGTCACCGAGGAACACCACGTCGCGGGTGTGGCTGAGAATCGCGGGAATGTCGGAGGCGACGAAGAACTCGCCGTCGCCGAGACCGACGACGATCGGCGGGCCGTTGCGAACGGTGACGATCTTGTTGGGGTCGTCAGCCGAGATCAGCACCAGCCCGAACAGCCCGCGCATGTAGAGCAGCGCCCGGCGGACCGCGTTCTCCAGGCCGTCGTCCTTCATCTCCCGCTCAACGAGATGCGCGACGATTTCGGTGTCGGTCTCGGTGACGAAGGTGTGGCCTTCGCGCTGCAGCTGCTGCTTCAGATCGAGGTAGTTCTCGATGATCCCGTTGTGGACGACGACGATGCGGCCCGTGCAGTCGCGGTGGGGATGGGCGTTCTCTTCGGTAGGACGTCCGTGCGTCGCCCATCGCGTATGTCCGACTCCGTACTCGCCGTCGAGAGGGTCCGCGTCTATGGCCGCCTCGAGCCGCGCCAGCTTGCCGGCGCTGCGGCGCAGCTCGATGTTGCCGTCGCGGACCACGGCGACTCCGGCAGAGTCATAGCCGCGATACTCGAGGCGGCGCAGGCCGTCGATGAGGATGGGGACGAGCTGCTTCGAGCCGATGTAGCCGATGATTCCGCACATGGTGACTAACTCTTCTTCCTGTCGACCCAGCCCTCTTTGTTTATCTGCTTGCCGCGCGAGATCGCGAGAGAGCCGGCAGGGACGTTCTCGGTGATCGACGAGCCGGCGGCGACGTAGGCGCCCTTGCCAACCGTGACCGGCGCTATCAGCTGCGAGTCGCTGCCGATGAAGGCGCCATCTTCGATCGTCGTCTGATGCTTCTTCTTTCCGT
>DATLLF010000305.1:0-7465 GCA_035537955.1 Vicinamibacterales bacterium
CGCAGGTGCAGCGCTTCCTGCTCGTGCGCCTGTTCACTGCCGCCGTCGTAGGTGTCGTCACGTGGGCGGTGCTCGCATGGATGGATGTCGACAACGCGGCGATCTGGGGCACGCTCGCCGGCGTCTTCAATTCAATTCCCTATTTCGGCCCGGTGATCGTTTCCGGGGGGCTGCTGCTCGTCGGTCTCGTGCAGGACGGCGGATTCACGAAGGCCGTACAGATGTCGGCGGCTGCGCTCGTGATCACGTCTCTCGAAGGATGGCTTCTCACGCCACCGCTGCTGGGCAAGGCAGAGCGAATGAGCGCGCTCGCCGTATTCCTTGGCCTCCTGTTGTGGAGCTGGATCTGGGGCGCGTGGGGTACGATCCTCGCCGTCCCCATGCTCGTCGTGATCAAGTCGGTTGCCGATCACGTCGGTCCGCTGAAGCCGATCGGCAGGCTGCTCGCGCCTTAATCAGGGCAGAGCGCGATAGCGGAAGTTGCGGAACCTTACCTCGCCGGTCCCTGCGGCATACAGGGCCGGCCGCAGGCTGAGAAAATCGTAGCCGACGTTGTGGTGGTAACCAGAGACTTCCATGCCGCGGTCGTATCGTTCCCAGCGCTTTCCATCGACACTGTAGTCGATCGTCACGATGTGACGATCGTTGCGCAGGCGCAGGAACAGATGCTGACCGACGTGCGCGGGCTTGGCGCCAGGCCGCTCGGTGCCGTAACTGTGCATGATGAAGTTCTTTGCCGAGAAACCCAAACCCGCGTATAGACGCTGGTTGTAGAACAGGAGCAGGCCCGCCGTTGCCGCCGGGTCAGCCTCGATCTCCACCTCGATCTCGTATGCCTGATCGCCGGTGACGAACCACAGGGGTGAACTGTCGGCCGGACTCTTGCCCTTTGCCCGGAGCACCAAGGCTCCATTGTCATACCGGTAGCGCGCGCGGTCCTCTACCGTGCCCTTGTAGAAGCTCCACTGAACGCCCATCTTGTCCGACGTAAAGTCGTCCGAGAACTCATAGCCGTGCCGCTCGTGGCTCGCCGGCACCGGCTTCGGGATCGGACGCGATGGATCGTATTTCGCGACGCGAAACCATCCGTCTTCCAGCCACTCGATCGGCTCCAGCAGCGTCTGACGTCCCAGGTTGTAGAAGCCGTTCTCGTACGCGTGGTAGACGACCCACCACCGCTGGTCCGGGCCTTCGACGAGCGAGCCATGGCCCTTCGACCACCACGCCTCGGCCGGCGACTGCGTTCTGAGAATCGGGTTGTAAGGAGAGTTCTCCCAGGGACCCTCTATCGTCTTCGAGCGTGCGGCGACGATCATGTGTCCGGTCGGCGGCCCCGCGGTGCCGCCCTCGGCCAGTACCTGGTAGTAATAGTCCCCCTTTTGGATGATTTTCGGTCCCTCCTGCGCAAACCCTTCGACGATCCAGTCCGAGGGATACTGCCAGCCCTCGTAGATCTTCTTCATCTCGCCCGCGACCGACAGCCCGTCGTCTGCAAGCGGCACGATGTGGCCGCCGCTCATGAACAGGTAGCGCCTGCCGTCGGGACCGACAGCATGACCGGGGTCGATCTGGCTGATCTTCAGGTCGATCGGCTCGCTCCAGGGACCGCGGATATCGTCGGCCCAGATCACGTAGTTGGAGCGATAGGTTGCGGTCCGTGCGGGAAAGTAGATGAAGTACCGCCCCTTGTGCTTCACGAGATCCGGGGCCCAGACCGATCCGACGTTCTCCCGCAGCGTCGCCGTCGCGGGTTGCCAGTTCACGAGATCTCTGGAGTGCCAGATGACGAGCCCTGGATACGCGTCGAAGGACGAGAAGGTCATGTAATAGTCGCCGCCGTCCTTGAGGATCGAGGGATCCGGGTGGTCGCCGGCGATGATGGGATTCAGGTAATAGCCGTTGTCGAGATCGGCCTTGCGCTGACCCTCGATGCCGCGTGCCCACGTCACAGGCTTCGTCGTCAGCGATCTCAGCGCGGTGGGCTCGAGATAAGGACCCAGGCCCGTTGCGGTCAGTTCACGCAAACCGTCGATCACGGCTGACGCAGCGATTTCGGCGCCGGCTGCATTCGGGTGCGTCGAATCGCCGACGGTGAAGAACGTGGAGGTTACTCTGTCGCGTCCAAGCGCTGTGTAGATCTGCACGAGGCGTTCGTGAAGATCTACGAACGGGACACGCTCGGCCGCGGCCACCTGACTGGTGATCGTCGCGTGCTGCAACATCACCTGATCGATAGCGCCGTCGGGCCGCCAGTAATTGCGTGGGACCGGCGAGAGCAAGATTAGCGTGGCCCTCCTGCTCCGCACATCACGTATGTATTGACGCAGGTACCATCCGAACGTCCGTACGGTTGTCAGCCTCTTCGTCGTCTCGTTGAGGACCTCCTGTGACGCCTCGCCGATTTCGGGGATCGTTCCGCGATCCGTGGTCAGCTCGCGTTGATCGTTGTGCCCGAACTGGATCAGCACGAAGTCGTCGGGCTGCAGTTGCGCGAGCACTCGCTGCCACCGGCCCTCCTCGATGAAACTGCGACTGCTCCGTCCGCCCATCGCCCAGTTCAGCACCTGGATGCGCCGGCCGTCGAAGCTCGGGGTCAGGTAATCGCCCCAACCCTCACCAGGACCGTGGTTCTTGACGGTCGAGTCGCCGACGACGAACACGGCGCGACGGGCAGGATCGCGCACGGGATCGGTGCGCGGCTCGCTCACGGCTGCCTGGACGACTCGTGGACCGGGGGGCGGCTGTGCGGCCGCACGGCCGGGTGTCAGCGACGCACAACTGGCGAGAATGCCGGCGATGACAGCGGGGCGAACCGGTAGCGTGATCACGATCCGTTCCCTGCAGGTGAAGGAAGGAAGGCGTGCAAACGCAGCCAGTCCATCCAGCGGTCCATCCACGCGGAGGTTGGGCCCAGGTCGGCCCCTACTCCGAAGCCGTGCGGCCCACGCTCGTAAAGATGTAGTTCCGCGGGAACGCCTGCACGACGCGCTGCCTGATAGAACAGAAGACTGTGTTCGAGCGGCACGCTGCGGTCCTCGGCGGTGTGGACGATGAACAACGGCGGCGCATCCGGGCGCATACGATGCTCGAGTGACGTGCGTTCGGTGACGTCCGGGCCCGGATCCGAGCCCAGGAGATTTCGACGGGATTCGGCATGCGCGAGGGGCGGCGTCATCGTGATGACGGGGTACAGCAGCGCCACGAAATCCGGGCGCGCGCTCTCGGCGTCCAGCGGTGATCCCGTGCGTCCCTCTGGCGCGTCGAAGAGCGTCGCCGCGGATGCGGCCACATGGCCTCCCGCAGATGCGCCGAAGACGCCGATGCGGTCGGGTGCGATGCCGAAATCTGCCGCTCTCGACCGCAGCAGCCGGATGGCGCGAAGGACGTCCTGCAGCGGCGCGGGATGCCCGTACTCCGCCAGGCGGTATTTCAGGATGAAGGACGCGACACCGGCCGATGACAGGCGTGCGGCCACGCCTTCCGCCTCGTTGCTGATCGCCAGCCTCGCATAGCTGCCACCGGGACAGATCACGACGGCGGTGCCTGTCGCATGACTCGCCGGCTCGATGTATATGAGCGCAGGCCGCTGCACGTTATATACACGACCGTCCACGATCCGCTCGTCGCCGCCGTCCGCTTTCGCGCCGGGAACGCCTTCCGGCCACAATGGAATCACCTGTCTCGACACGTGAGTTTTCGCAGTCGGCACGTTCATCAATTGCGCGGACGGCAGGGCCTCGGATGTGATCCGTATCGAGTGCACCATCCCCTTGAACCACGAGATGAGGTTTTGCCTCACGCCAATCGACGTTCGGCCGGCGGCCAGGGGAGCGAACGGTGTGTCCCCCGACAACTCCTCACGTCGGTCGACGAAATGCCGCATCACCTTGCCGTCGTAGGTGAGGGCGGCGACGTGCCAGCGGCCTGATGAATGAGTGCGGCCGCGATCCAGCAGTGTGAGACCCGACTCTCCCGAGCGCAGGTACGTGTCGAGCGACCACTGGCCAGCCGGCGGCAATCGGAGCTCGATCAGCGCCCGGTTACCGGTCCCCGCCTCCTCCATGTGAAGAAAGCGCTGTTCCTCGGTTCCATCTGGTGCCGGCTGAAACAGGATCTCGACGGTGAAGCGCTTCAGACCTGCAAGAGGATTGAAGTCCAGCAACAGCCCGTCGTCTCGCCCGTCGAAGTCGATCGCCGCGCCGATGTCAGTGTCGACCACCTTCGGATCGCCAATCACTTTCACTGCGTGCCCGGAGATCATCCGCAGGTTGTCGAGCCGCCACACGGTCTGGATTGGCTGCTGACCCGTGGATCGCGCCTGGGCGACTGCACCCAGCGCGCCGAGTACGACGAGCGCGACGTGGAATCCGAGGCCACGCATTGGAATCCTCGTCAGTGCGTTGCGCCATCCAGCGCCCGAATGAGGACGCTCATGTGCCTGATGTACGCGGTCGTCGAGATGCCGTTCAGAGCAGCGTCCGGGAACGGCGAGGTGTCGGTTTCATCGCCGACGTGTGTCTGCGAGAAGTCTCCCGCCGCCACCTGGCTGCCACCCTGACGCGTGAACGGATGGCTGTTGTAACCAAGGGGCCCCGGCCAGTAGCCGTCCTTGTTCAGCGCGGCGACCGTTTCGCCCACTGTCGGTCCGCCGCTGCGTTCGACGACGAAGAACCGCGTCAGGGGCATCATGCCCGCGCCAGCGCGGAGAGGAGATCCACGCATCGCTTCCTCGCGCGACATCGAACGCAACTCTTCGTATTGCTTCCGCAGGCCGGCAACGTCAACGCGGCGGAAGGCGCTGTAGTGCGCAAGCGTCTTCTCAGGACTGTGGTCCACGTAGTAGCGTCCGTTCACCACATTGGATCCCTCCCGGTGAACGTAGAGAGGCTTGTTGGTGCCGAGCTCGATGAACGTCGGATGTGTCGTGCCGGGCCTCGTGGCAACGCCAGGCGGCAGTGTCAGAGCCTGAAGCCAGTCGAGCGCCTCCGGGATACGCGCGAGGAACCTCGTGTCCCCGGTCAGCCGGTAGAACCGCATCAGCAGCTCGAGGTTCGTCGCGGTCGTGTGCGTCGCCAGCGACAAGGGTTCGTACGTGCGTGCGGCGGCAGGTTTCAGATCGAGCGTGTATTGCAGCGCCCATCCCGGCTGCGGGGCGCCCAGCTGAGTGACGAGAAATGCGCTCATGCCCCTGGTGATCGCGTCGAGGACGCGAGGATCCCCCAGCGCCTGGTAGCACATCACGAGGAAGTCGATGTTCTCTCC
This sequence comes from Vicinamibacterales bacterium, assembly GCA_035537955.1. GTDB lineage: Bacteria > Acidobacteriota > Vicinamibacteria > Vicinamibacterales > 2-12-FULL-66-21 > JACDCA01. The sequence goes on from DATLLF010000305.1 coordinate 5,263, forward strand.
CGCGACATCGTCGTTGAACGTGATGTACGACGTGTAGTCGGCATTTCCATGATGTGAGAACTCGTACTGAAGGGGGAACCGCTGCGGCCATGCCCCGATCGGATACTGGCTGTCGAGGACGAATGCGATCGCCTTGTCGAGGGCGGGCTTGTACTTCGGGTCACGCTTCTCGATGTACAGACGCAGCAGGAACTTGGCCGACTCCGCCGTGCCCGCATCGTCGAACGTCGCGTTGCCCCAGTAGTGCTGGAACTCCTCCATGCGCCAGGCGTTGCGGCCGACCGTGTCGTACCACTCGCGCAACGAACGGTCACCGGCGAAGTCCGCGACGTAGTTCCAGCCCCCGGACGGGTGCTGCGCCCAGATGAGCGCTCCGGCCACTGAGTCGGCGGCGCGGTAGTAGTACTCGTCCCCGGTGGCGTGATACGCGTCGAGGAAGAGATGTCCCATCGTCGCGGTGCCGGGAGGCTGCAGCCAGATCTGCGTGTCACGCGCCTCGAGCTCGCCCCAGCGCCGAGAACGATCGGGCAGGTACGACCAGACATAGCCGCCCTTGGTACTGACCTCCTCGACCATGAAGCGCGTGGCACGCTTCATCGTTTCGAGGATCTGGTCGCGACTCTGCGGAATTGCCGGTTGCGCAGTCGCGATCGTCGCCGCGAGCGCGACGAGGACGGCCGCCAATGCGGATCTACGTGCCGGGCTGGACATAGGGAACCTGATCGAACAGGCGTCGTTCGTTACCGCGCGGATCGTTCACGACGCGGCTCGCTGCATCGAACACCATCGTGGCGCGACGTGAGAGGTCGTATACCGGCCAGTCGGGCAACCCTCGCGTCGCCGGTCGACCGGTGCGCGCGAACGCGATGCACATCGCGCTCATTTGCTCCGCCAGGCGCACGGCGTCGTCGCCCGTGCCCACCTTGTCCGGAACCAGGATGGCGTTGTCGAAGACGAACGGCACGTCGAGGCCATGATGCGCACCCCAGCGTCCGCCCGCGACCGGCGTACGCCAGTCGAACTGGTAGACCCACGTGTGCGACGCGGCGCGCGGCTGCGCCGCGCGCCGGTCTGCTTCGATCACCTGACCTCGCCACGAACGCGAGGCGGTGGTTGCGGCGAAGAACACATCGGCGGGCGAATAATCTGGATGCCACTCGCGGTATTTGGCGATCACGTCGCCTCGATCGAGGTCGCCCATGAACGAGGAATTCGCCTCGAGCTTCGCTCGCAGGGTGCCCCACGTGAGCGCGAAGATCGATGGATCGCCGCGCCCGATCAACGTGCGTGTCTCGCCGGCGGTGTTGCCGAGAATCATCGGAATGCCGGCCGAGATCGGCGGCGCATCCGGATCGAATGGATCGCGCGGCAATGAACGGCCATCCTTCACCGGACCCAGGTACGTGGGCGCGCGGCTCACCTTCACGAGCTGCTCCATCGGCAGCGACTGAAGTGCGCGAACACGATCGCGGGGGAGCTCCAGTGCAGTCAGAAGCTGCTCGGCATGATGGGTGGCCGTCGTCACGCGGCTTGCCGTGATCTGCTGACCGCTCATGGTCAGCACGCGATGAAACAGTCCCTTTGCCGCGGGCATGGCCATGAGCGTCGCGCATTTGGCGCCGCCGCCCGACTGGCCGAAGATCGTCACGTTGTGCGGATCCCCGCCGAACTCCTCGGCGTTGTCACGCACCCATTTCAGCGCCAGGACCAGATCGAGGATGCCGACGTTGCCCGAGTCGGCGAACTCTTCGCCTGCGATATCGGCGAGATAGAGATGGCCGAACGTGTTCAACCGATGGTTCACGGTAACGACGGTGACGTTCCCGCGCCTGCTGAGACGCGCACCGTCTGCCTCGAGCTCGTTGCTCGTGCCTCCCGAGTACGCGCCGGGGTGGAACCAGACCAGCACCGGCCGTCTGCCGGTGTCGCGCAGCCCGGGCGTCCAGACGTTGAGATGCAGGCAGTCCTCGCTCATGGGCCGCTCGCGCATGCCAGCCTGGGGTGCGATCGCTCCGAATTCGATCGCATCGCGGATACCGGTCCACGGTGTCGGGGCAATCGGAGGCAGAAAACGACGTGTCGCCGTATCCGCTCCGTAGCGGATCCCTTTGAACACGTGGATCTCGGCGTCGCGAAGGCCACGGACGCGTCCCGCGGTGGTCGTCGCGACGGCATCGTCGACCGCGCGCGCGCTGAGCCGCGG
>DATLLF010000306.1:0-7551 GCA_035537955.1 Vicinamibacterales bacterium
GCGCCTCCACACGACCGTGATGATCGTGACGCACGATATCTCCGAGGCGTTCGCATTGGCGGGGCGGATCGGCGTTGTCGACGGCGGTGAACTCCTCATCTATGAGGCACCGCCGCTGGTGGCATCATCCGCGGATCCGCGTGTGCGGGCCTTCATCGACGCGGTGCCGCCGCGCCCCTGACATGCGCGTCATCCACTTCTGGCTTGCGCATCGCGAGGAGCTGTCAAGGCTGCTGCAGCAACACGTGCTGCTCGTCTTCATCTCCACGCTCGCCGCCGTGCTCGTCGGGATCCCGAGCGGTGTCGTGGCGGCGCGACGGCCACGCGTCGGCCGCGCCATCCTCGTCATGGCGAGCGCGGCGCAGACCATTCCGAGCCTTGCGCTGCTCGGGTTCCTGCTTCCGCTGCCGCTTGTCGGCGGCGTAGGGCCGCGCACGGCGCTCGTCGCGCTCGCCATCTACGCGTTGCTGCCCATCGTTCGGACGACATTGACCGGGATCCGCAACGTCGACCCGGCCGTGATCGAAGCGGGCGTCGCCATGGGCATGACGCCGAGGCAGTTGCTCTGGATGGTGCAGTTTCCGCTGGCGCTGCCGTCGATCATCGCCGGAATCAGAGTGGCGACGGTGATCGGCGTTGGCACGACGACAATCGCGGCGGCAATCGGGGCCGGTGGTCTTGGTGAGTACATCTTCCGCGGCTTGTACATGGTCGACACGACGACCATCCTCGCCGGGGCGATTCCCGCCGCGGCACTCGCGCTGACGGCAGACGGGCTGCTGGCGCTCCTCGAACGGCGGATTCGCCGGGGCCGGACGACACCAGCCGGCGCGGCGCGCGCGGCGGCAGCGGCCGCCGTCCTCATCGCGATATTTGCGGCGGTTGCATACGCGCGCGGTGGCGGCGATCCGGCCGTGACCATCGGCTCCAAGAACTTCACCGAGCAGGTCATCCTCGGTGAGCTGCTCGCCCAGGCGCTCGAAGACGAAGGCAGTGTCCGCGTCGTCCGCAAGCTGAATCTCGGTGGGACCTTCATCTGCGATCGCGGCGTTCGCACGGGCGAGCTCGATGCTTACGTCGAGTACACCGGCACGGCGGTCTCGGCGGTGTTCCACGAAGACGTGCCGCACGATTCGCGTCAGGCATTCGAGCGTGCGCGCGACCTCTACGCCCAGGGCGGGATCACCGCGCTCGATCCGCTCGGCTTCAACAACACATTCGCGATCCTCGTTCGAAGTCGCGACGCCGCGGCGCGCGCGCTGCGCACGATCGACGATCTTCGGTCGATGCAGGGCACGTGGACGCCCGGTTTCGGGCACGAGTTCCTTCAGCGCGAGGACGGGTATCCCGGGCTCGTCCGCACATACGGACTCAACTTCGCGTCACAACCAAGAGCCATGGAGTTGGCGCTGATCTACCCCGCACTCGCCGGTGGGCAGGTGGACGTGATTGCCGGTGATGCGACGAGCGCACTGATCGATGCCCTTCAGTTGACGCAACTCGAAGACAACCGGCACTACTTCCCGCCGTATGATGCGATCCCCGTCGTGCGGACCTCGACATTGTTGCGCTATCCCGCTGTGGGCCGCGCGCTGGCGCGATTGACGGGCAGGATCTCGAACAGCGACATGCGTGCAATGAACGCCTCAGTCGATCTGCACCATCGGGACGTTCAACAGGTCGCGCGCGAGTTTCTGGCACGCCTTCCACGCGTCGGCGAGTAACAGGAGAGCGCAGTGAACCATTCGAATCCCTCGGACCGCGCCTACGGCGTCCGTCCTCCGTCGTTCGTCCTGCCCGAGGGGACGCATGTCGGCGCCGTCCACCTGCAGGTCACCGATCTGCAGACATCGATGGCGTATTACCAGCAGGTGATCGGGCTGCAGTCGTATGAGTCAACGCCCGACACCGCAGTGCTCGGTCCTCATGGCGAACAGCATGCGATCCTCCATCTGGAGACGAGGCGCGGGCTCGCGCCCGCGCGACAGGGCGCGCTCGGCCTCTATCACTTCGCCATCCTTGTGCCGGACCGTCCTGCGCTTGGCCGGTTCGCCGTGCACCTGACCGGTCTCGGCGCGCGCGTCGGCATGGCGGATCATTTCGTCAGCGAATCGTTCTACCTCTGGGATCCAGACGGTCTCGGCATCGAGGTCTACGCGGACAAGCCGCGGACGGGATGGCGTCACGAGGGGCGCGAGCTGGTGATGACGACCGAGACGATGGATGTGCGAAGCGTCGTGGCGTCAGCCGGCGAGCGCCGCTGGGATGGGGCGCCCGCCGGCACGCGTATGGGTCACGTCCATCTGCACGTCGGTGCGCTCGATGAAGCCGAGCGCTTCTATCACGCCGCCCTCGGCCTCGAGAAGATGGTGTGGAACTATCCCGGTGCGCTGTTCCTGGCGGCCAGTGGCTATCACCACCACCTGGGCACCAACGTATGGTCCGACGAGCCGCCCGCGCGAGAGAACGAGGCGCGTCTCCTCGAGTGGGAACTGGTCGTGCCGCGTGTCGAAGTCGCGGCGGCGGCCGCACGCAGCGTCGCGGCGGCCGGTTACGCGGTGGAGGAACGGGCCGGCCGGACGACGTTCGCCGACCCGTGGGGCACGCGGGTGCGGATCGTGAGCGGGGTCAAGATCTGACCTCCGCAACTACTGCATCGTTGAGTACTTCTTCAACACATTCAGCAGCTCCGCCGCCGTGTCTGGCGGCTTGACGGTTCCCTCGACGATCTCTTTCGTTGTCATCTGCTTGCCGTACATCGAGGCGTTCTCGTCGAGGTCCTGTCGCAGCGTGGCGCCTGTCAGCGCGATGCCCGCGAAGACCCCGCGCGAGCGTGAGTAGGAGAGGATCTTCGCGTTCATCGTCGCGTCGGTCTGAGCTGTGGCGCTGCGCCCGACCGGGCCGGCGGCAACCTCGCCTTCGCCGCCGAGCGTGAACTTGCTGTTCAGGATCCCGTCGACGCTGCACTGATCCATCACCAGCATGATGAGGTCGGTCTCAGACGCGCCGATCTGAAAGCCGAAGCTGCCTCCCTCGATCCGCAGCGCCGCCGGTGCGCCCCACGCGCCGCCCCTGTGGCAGACGATGAACCCGCGGCCGTACTCGCCGCCGACGACGAATCCAGCCTTCTTCAAATGTGGAACGATGACGATGCACTTCGACTTCGCGAGCAGGTCGGTCGGGATGCCCTTGTCGCGCGCGTCCATTACTTCTGTGATCACGACTGCCGAACTCGCAAGCCGTTCGGCCGCGGTATCGGCGTGCATCGGTACGGTTCCCAGGGTCACGAGACAGAGAAGGGCCAGTGTTTTCTTCATCGTCACTCCTGATTGCATTCTATTAGGAGGACGAGCTATTTGGACGGCTGCTTCGGCAGAAAGGCTCGCATCTGCGTGTGATAGGCAGCGAGCGCCTTCCGCCCGGCCGGCGTGATCCGGAAGCTGGTGACAGGAACACGGCCGCGAAACCCCTTGGTTGTTTCGACATATCCGGCGGCTTCCAGTTTTTGCGCCTGCGCGCTCAGGTTCCCCTTGCTCAAGCCGGTGACCTTGAGCAGGAACAGGAACTCGACCTGTTCCGCGGCGGAAAGGACCGTGAGGATCGCGAGCCGCGCCGGCTCGTGAATCATGCGATCCACGTCGAGAATCGATTTCAGCGCGGTGTCCTTCATTCCTCCACCGGCCGCAGTGTCGAGAGCTCCGCACTGACTCTCAGGAACCCGCGGAAGCGGGTGAGACCCTGGACGATCAGCACGATCATGAGCAGGAGGTAGGTCGCGAAGATGAGCAGGTTGCCCGCGGTGAAATTCGCGTCAGGATCCGTGCTCGCGATGACGTAGAGAGACGGCACCGACACCGCGAACATGACGAGCAGCGTGAGCCGATCGCGGCTCGCGCGTCCCCACACCAGCGTCCAGGCGGCGATTGCCAGAAGCGCGAGCACTCCGCGGCTGAAAGCCTGCCCGTCCCAGACCATGACCCCGCCGAGCGCACACGCGAGCACGACCACCATGACCGGGGGAAGCCATTGCGGGCCGCGCGGCCGCCACGGCGGGCATTCGGAAGTTGCGTCCAGCGTCACAGCCCCGAACCGGCCATCGACCCATTGCTGGATGAGGACGAGGCCCAGCCAGGCGACGAATGGCGAGATGACGGCCGCGAGCTGGAGCCATCCAGGAGGCGTGAGCCGCGTGTCACGCAGGAATCTCCACAAGGTTTGCGAAGCCGTCGCATGCACCCCGTACTCGTGCCATGCCCACTCCAGAAGCATCAGTGCGAGGGCGCCGAGCAGGACGCCGCCCCAGAGTACGCCGAGGCCCGCGCCGCATGGGCGGTACTTGCCGTAGCGGCGCGTTACGTCTTGCATATGTGTCAAGCGATCCGAATCCATGTGTGTCTCCGTATTGGCTAGTCGATCCGTAAACAAGTTTATATCGTAAACCTAAGGCCGGCGCAAGGGCACGAAAAGCGTCAACGCCGTGCACTAGAATCACGCGCCTGTGGCGAAATCCCGATCATCGGAGAACGGGGCGGCACCTGATCCGGTCAGAGCGCGTTTCTCCGCCGCCGTCGACGCCCTCGTTGCGCAAGTGCGCGCGGACCGTTCGGTGCTCGCGGTTCTGCTGTGCGGATCGCTCTCCTACGACCGTGTCTGGACGAAGTCGGATATCGACCTCGTCTTCGTGACCGTCGACGACAGGAAGGTCGAGACGAGCGATCTGTCGCTCTACGCCGATGGCCTGAACGTGCACGCGATCCTGGTGCCCCGCGTCGAGTTCCGCAGGATGGTCGAAGGGGCGCTGCGGAACTCGTTCGCACACTCCTTTCTCACCAGGGGACGTGTGCTCTACACGCACGACCCGACCATCGAAACCCTCTGTTCCAGTCTCGCCGACATGGGCCGGCGTGATCAGCAGATCCAGTTGTTGCGCGCGGGCACACACGCGCTGCCCTCCATCTACAAGGCGCACAAGTGGTTCGAGACGCGTCAGGACCTCGACTACACCGCCTTATGGATCCTGTACGCGGCCACGCCGCTCGCCCAGGTTGAAGTGATCAGCGCGGGACTGCTCGTGGATCGCGAGGTGATTCCGCAGGCGCTGCAGATCAATCCCCTGTTCTTCCGCACGATCTACACGGACCTGCTGAATGCACCCAAGACGCGGGATCGAGTGCATGCGGCGCTGGCGGGCGTCGATGACTACGTGGCGCGCCGCGCGACAACGATGTTCGGCCCGATTCTGGACCACCTGAAGAACGTGCGCGAGGCGCGCTCGTGCCGCGAGATCGAGGACTACTTCAAAAGGACCTTCGACGTGGAGGGTGTGACGACCGCCTGTGAGTACCTGGCGGATCAGGACGTGATCGGCAAAGCGTCAACGCCGGCGCGTTTGACGAAGAAAAGCAACGTCGAAGTCCAGGAGCTGGCTTTCTATGCGTTGGGTGAGTCATGAGTGGACGTTCGCAGTTGCCTTTGTCAGCGCGAAAGCAGGAACGATAAGGCGCTGACGTACCCGGCGGCGAAGTATGTGCCGATCAGCAGTGCGCGTCCGGACGGCCGCAGCGCACGCCATGCGGCCTGGGGATGCACCGTGCACGCGAGCCACCAGCCCAGTGTCCGTTCCATTCTCATCGCCGACGGTCTCTCAATCCCCGGGCCACCTGCGGAACGGCGGAATTCCGCGGATATCCACTCTCGGCGGTTGAGCTGGTCTTCCTGCTGACCGACTGTTGTATGCCCATGGCCAGACAATGGGCAGACGTGGAATGATCTCGAGATGAGCACGATCGGGTTTATCGGGGCAGGGAACATTGGCGGGCAGGTCGCCCGGCTCGCCGTGGCTGCTGGTCACGACGTCGTCCTCAGCAACTCACGCGGACCGGAAACCTTGTCGGCACTCGTTGCCGAACTGGGGCAGCGCGCGCGAGCGGCAACGGTGGACGAAGCCGCTCGAGCGGGCGACATCGTCGTCGTTTCTATTCCGCTGAAGAGCATCCGTCAGGTGCCTGTCGCGCCGCTTGCCGGAAAAATCGTGATCGACACCAACAACTACTATCCGCAGCGTGACGGCAACATTCCCGAACTCGATGCCGAGTCGACCACCACATCGGAACTGCTGCAGGCGCATCTCCCGACCTCGAAAGTCGTGAAAGCGTTCAACCACATCTACGCGGCTCAGCTCACCACGGACGGTCGTCCGGCAGGCACGCCCAACCGTCGCGCCCTGGTGATCGCCGGCAACGACGCCGCGGCGAAGCAGACGGTAACGCGTCTGCTCGACGAGTTCGGATTCGACACCGTCGACGCGGGGCCGCTCCAGGAGAGCTGGCGCATTCAACGCGATACGCCCGGTTACGGACCGCGCCGCAATGCGGAGGAACTGGAGAAGGACCTCGCCTCGGCGAAGCGTCCGGCAGGCACCGATCGATCCGCGTAACAGCGCGTGGACCAAACTCGCGTCGTCATCATCAAGAGCAGCACCCTCTGCACGAACACGCTGGCGAGCCCCCACGTCGAGCGCCGCCTTCATCTCTGAGCGGATACGATTTCGAGATTTATTCCGGCGCCGGTAATCACTTTGCCTCGCACGCGCGTAATGGTCTACTATCCGCGGCGACTGCTCGAGAACGTCATGAGAAGCGCAATCCTTCGAACACTTACTGCTGGTCTGCTGATGGTCAGCGCCAGTATCGTTGCCGGCGCGCAGCAGCAGCCGGCGCAGACGTCGGATCCGAAGCCGCGCCCGGACCTCGTGCGCGCACCCTACAGCCAGGCTGACGTCGATTTCATGACCGGCATGATTCCGCATCACGCGCAGGCCGTGCTGATTGCGGGCTGGGCCGCCTCGCATGGCGCGCGTCCGGACCTGCGCACGCTCTGCGAGCGGATGGTGATCGCGCAGCGCGACGAGATCGAGTTGATGCGCAACTGGCTCCGCGATCGCGGACAGTTCGTACCCGATGCGAATGCGACACACCACCGCATGAAGATGAACGGCGTCGACCACGACATGCTGATGCCGGGGATGCTCTCACCCGAGGAGCTTGCGCAGCTCGACAAGGCGCGGAACGCCGAGTGGGATCGGCTCTTCCTGAGATTCATGATGCGTCATCACGAGGGCGCCCTGAAGATGGTGGACGACCTGTTCGAATCGTACGGAGCGCTGCAGGACGAGGACATGTACAAGTTCGCCTCGGACATGTACGCGGATCAGACCACGGAGATCGAACGCATGCAGAAGATGCTTGCGGCGACCACCAAGTGAACGGAGTGCTGAACATGAGACCGGTTGCTCTTGCCTCGATTGCCGCGGGGCTGCTCACCATCGCGTGCGCGACGACTTCATCCTCAGTGTCGTCAGGAGGCAGCGGCGCACCGGCGGCACAGCCGAGCACGCCTGCGCCGCCCCCGCAATCCACGGCGGCTCCGCCGCCCGCGGCACAGCCGCCAGCGCAGCCTCCGGCACAAGCCCCGGCGCAGCCTCCGGCCGCAGCCGACCCGGACCCCTCTGCGGGTCGCGGCGCAGGAGGAGGCCGAGGCCGCGGTGGACCC
>DATLLF010000307.1:0-2853 GCA_035537955.1 Vicinamibacterales bacterium
GAGTAGGAGAAGACCTCGGTCGATTGCTCGACCTGATCGATGTACACGCTGCCGTCGCTCGAAATGTCGAGGCCTAAAGGGCGTCCGGTGACCGTTATGAGCCGCTGAACTTCTGCAGATCCGTCGCGAGGGATGGCGACAATGGCGTGGAGATTGCCCGCGGGAACGTCGAGGAGCACCCAGTTGTTGCCGGCAGTGGCGAGCGGGAACGTCCAGTAGCTGCTGGTGTCGATTTCCAATGCAGGAGCCAGTCGGCGGATTCGGCCGGACTGCAGGTCCAGCGACAGCACGTGGTCCTTCTCGTCGCTGTGCAGCGGTGCCCCGAGGAACACCGCCTCGCGACCGTCCGGAAACACGGTCAGGGCGGGCTGATATCCCCATGCCGCCAGCCGCGCGGGAAGCGGGTCCAGTCGTCCAGTATCCGGCCAGAAACGATGAAGCTGCCGGCTGTTTGTCCCGAGACGCCGCACCACAAGAAGGCTGCCGTCAGGCAGTACGCGCGGGCTCACCGCAGCGTCGAGCACGAGCCGTTCCTCGCCGCCGAGCACAGGAATGCTGAAGACGCCGCGCGGCCCATTGAAAGAGCGGTCGTAGTACACCTTCGTCCCGTCGGCGGACCAGGTCAGATCCACCACCATTCCGCGGCTGCGGTCGCGCGTCAGGACGGCCCAGTGGCCCGACTGCGGCTTCATGACCGCCACCTGCGTGAGACCGTCGACGAACACCTGAAACGCCAGCGTCTGACCGTCGGGAGAGACGCGCGGCACGATTCCAACAGATGGCCCGCCCAGCCGCTCCCCGCGCCACTCCAGCGGCCTCGGCTGCCGGGCCGCGCGCCACTGCCCGCCCGCCGAGAACGCGGCGGCCGCCACCACGAGCGCCGACAGCGCGACGAGCGTTCGCCGGCGCCACGACCGGGACGTTGCCGACGTGGCATCGGCGCCGGGCTCGTCGAACGGCGCCTCGAGATCGAGCAGGATGTCCCCCATGTCGCGGGTGCGCCGCTTCGGATCCTTTGCGAGGCAGTGTCGCAGCACTTTGCGGACCGCACCCGGCGTCGCCGCCGGCAACCGTTCCCAGTTCGGTTCGCGGTCGAGGATCGCGGCGATGCTGTCTGAGGCCGTCTGGCCCTGAAACGGGCGCTCGCCGGCGAGCATCTCGAACAGCACGCATCCGAACGCCCACACATCGGTGCGGCGATCCACGCGCAGGCCGCGAGCCTGCTCGGGACTCATATACGCCGGTGTCCCGACGACGACTCCGAGTGTCATCGTCGCGGACGAGGAATCGGCGGTGAAGGATTTCGCCAGACCGAAGTCGAGCACCTTCACCACGCCTGCCTTAGTGGTCGCGATATTGGCCGGTTTCAGGTCACGGTGGATGATGCCGCGCTCGTGCGCCGCGTCCAGCGCGTCCGCGATCTGGCGCGCGATGGAGAGCGCCTCGTCGATCGGGAGCCGACGGCGCGAGAGGATGTGCGCGAGATCTTCTCCATCCACGAATTCCATCGCCAGGGCGCGCCCATCGAAGCTGTAGATCTGCGCGATGTGTGGATGATTCAGCGTGGCGAGCGTTTTCGCTTCGCGCTCGAACCGAAGGACCCGGTCACGGTCCTCCGTGAATGCGGCCGGCAGAATCTTCAATGCGACGTCGCGATCGAGCGTGGTATCGCGGGCGCGATACACCTCGCCCATGCCGCCGGCCCCCAGCGGGGCCAGGACTTCGTACTGACCGAATCGGGTACCGACGGCCAGTGACATGCGTGCAAATTATAGTGGCTGGTGCCCTCGTCAGTTCCCAGCCCGGATCCTGCTGTCGGGTCGCTCCTCACGAGCGAGCTGTCGCTCATCGCGCACTTCTCGGTCACGATGTATTACCACTTTGGGTTCATGGTGATCTCGATTGCGCTGTTCGGTCTGAGCACTGATGTCGCTGATGTCCCTGCTGTCGGCTGCTTCAACAACTCATTGATGCGCGCGTTTCACCAAGGAACAGCGACTCAAGCAGGTACGCCTCAGGTCTTGACGAACCGGCGCGGCCGTCCGCTCACACCTTCACAACAGCACTGGGTGTTTCTGTGCAGCGAAGCGCAATATTCCCCACGCTACGGCAGAGCCTCCGCCTGGACCACCCAGCGTTTTGATGGCCCGCCAATTGAAGATGAATCCTCGATCAAGAGAAAATGCCGCTAGACCCAGCGTTCTCGAAGGAGTCCTCATGCGTTCATTCGTCGCGTTGATCCTTGGTCTCGGTCTGCTGCCGGGTGCACCAGCGGTTGTCTCGGCGCAGACACCAGGTCCGTTCTCCAACACCGCCGTCCTGGAAGCGCTCGCGTCCGCGGCGCCGGTACAGTCGCCGGCACCCGCTCCGGTTGCCTTCGAGTACAGCCAGGGCTACCAGACACGGGCGAAGATTCACAAGTACGCGAGCTTCGCCACTCTTCCGCTCTTCGCCACCGAAGTCGTCCTCGGCCAGGCGACGTACAACGAGCCCTCGGGCGGTCAGAAGGGGGCGCATGTTGCGGTCGGGGCCACCATTGGTGCGCTCTTCGCCGTGAACACCGTCACCGGCGCGTGGAACTTCTGGGAGGCGCGCAAGGATTCCCACAAGCGCAAGCTGCGCTGGGTGCATGGATTGCTGATGATGGCCGCCAACGCCGGTTTCGTCGCGACCGCAGCGGTGGCACCCGACAGTGATGCGTTCGACTACAACGACCAGCGCCGAACCCATCGCGCCGTTGCCCTCACATCGATCGGCGTGGCGACGGTCGGTTACCTGACCATGTTCATCGGCAACCGGTAGCATCATGCCGATATTCCTCACGCACGTCATAGCTCGATGGGCGGAGATCTA
>DATLLF010000308.1:0-3104 GCA_035537955.1 Vicinamibacterales bacterium
GCCGTAATCGAACAGCGCTCCCTGCGGTTTCTCTCCCTTGGGACCGACATTCATCGGCTGCTGCGTCATGGATCGCGGCCAGGTGACGCTCAGCTTCCCCGTCGGGTTGTACTTGCCGAACAGCACGTCGGCGATTCCGTCGCCTTCCGTGCCAGGCAGCCACGCGGCGATGAGCGCATCGACGTCGTCCAGTATCGGCTCGAGAATCAACGGCCGGCCCGAGAAGACGATCGCGATCACGCGTGCCCCAGCCTGCTTTGCCTGTTTGACCGCGGCGATGTCGGCTGGATCCAGCGCGAGGTCGCTGCGGTCGCCCTTCATCTCGGCGTAGGGCGGCTCGCCAATCACGACGACAGCGACGTCAGCTCGGGAGCTCGCGTTTGCGCCCGGCGATTGCACGATCGACGCTTTCGGAGCGGCCTTTTTGATTGCCTCCAGCACGGTCGTGCCTTCGGTGGGACGGCCCATGGAGCCCTGCCACGAGATCGTCCATCCGCCGCACTGCATCCCCAGGTCGTCAGCGCCGCGACCGGCGACGAGGATGCTCGAGACTGTTGGCGACAGCGGGAGAGCGTTGCCGCGGTTGACCAGCAGCACCTGTGACTCCCGGACCGCTTGACGTGCCACGGCCCGGTGCTCCGCGGAGCCGATTTTCTCGAGCTGCGACGGATCCCCGAACGGCCGCTCGAACAGACCGAGTCTGAACTTGATGGTCAGAATGCGGCGCACCGCATCGTCGATGCGCGCGGCCGGGATACGTCCGGCTTCCACATTGGCTTTCATTCCAGTGATGAACTCGCGGTATTTGTCGGGCACCATCATCATGTCGATGCCCGCGTTCACCGCCGACGCGATTTGCTCGGTCGCCGTTCCCGGCAGCTCGTCGATGCCGTTCCAGTCGGAGACGACGATGCCCTTGAAGCCGAGCTCACCCTTCAAGACATCGGTGATCAGACGGCGCTGGCCGTGCATCTTCTCGCCGTTCCAGCTGCTGTACGACACCATGATCGAGCCGACGCCCGCCTTGATCGCGGCGACGTAGCCGGGGAGGTGAAGTCGCCGGAGCGTCGCTTCGTCGACGACCGTATCGCCGCGGTCGACACCGTTGCGGGTGCCGCCGTCGCCGACGAAGTGCTTCGCGGTCGCCAGAACGCTGCCAGGGCTCGACAGGTCGGTGCCCTGGAGCCCGCGCACCGCCGCACTGCCCAGCGTTGTCGCGAGCTCCGCGGTCTCTCCGAAGCCCTCGTAGGTGCGGCCCCAGCGATCATCCTGCGGCACGGCGATGCACGGCGCGAAATCCCAGTGCATGCCCGTGCCCGCCACCTCGCGCGCCGTGATCGCTGCCGCCTCTTCGACGAGCTTCGGGTTGCGCGTGCACCCCATGCCGATGTTGTGCGGAAACACGACGGCCCCTCTGACATTGCTGTGACCGTGAACGGCGTCAATGCCGTAGATCAGGGGGATCCCGAGCCGTGTTCCGAGGGCCCGCTTTTGCAGCGTCTCTGTGTGCGTTCGCCACGACTTTGCGGATACATCCGGCAGCTCGGAATCGCCACCACTCAGAACCGAGCCGAGGAACAGCGCGTCCACTTCCGTCGCGGCTTTCAGCGAGGCATGATCCGCCTGCGTCATCTGACCGATTTTCTCGTCGAGCGTCATGCGGCCGAGGAGATCATCGACGCGTTTCTCGACCGGCAGCGTCCGGTTTCGGTAAGGCTCGTTCTGTTGTGGGGATCCCGATGATGCGGCATTCACCATGACTACCATCGCGGCGGCTGCGACGCCCAAGTTGCGCGAGTGCAATCTCATCACGCTGAAACTCCTTTGTGGACGGACTCATGATGCGGCCGGCGACCGAGCTGGCGGCGAACCCGCTCGCGTGCCTCGCCGATCGCCATGAGCAGACTGCCCCAGAGCGGCGCGTCCTTGTCGAGAGCGGAGGCAACCACCGCTGGAGGCACGGGCATGATCCGTTCGACGATCTGCCGAACTCGCAGCAGCAGCGGCTCCTGCATGCCGAGGGCGCCGCCGAGCACGACGAGGGAGGGATCCATGGTGCAGGAGACATTCGCGGCGGCAATACCGACGAGCGTGCTCACCTCCTCGACGATGGTGTGCGCGTCGCGGTCGCCGTTGGCCGCAGCCAGGAACAGATCCGGCAGCCAGTCGGCTGCATCGCCGGACCGGTGCCAACGGTCCCGGAGCGCTCCGAGCCCTGCAAGCGTCTCGAGGTTTCCGCGCGGAGCGAAGTCCACGTTCACGAATTGCGGTCCCATGCACATCAGACCGATTTCGCCGGCGAGCGCGTGGTGGCCGTGATGAACGCGGCCGTTGACCATGATCCCGGCGCCGATGCCGGTCCCGAAGGAGAGAAACACGCAGTTGTCGTGCTCGCGCGCGGCCCCCTTCCAGTGTTCCCCGAGGACGGCGAGGTTGACGTCGTTTTCGACGACCACAGGCGCATCCAGCGCCGTGTGGAGGATCGCGGCGACAGGCACGTGTCGCCATCCGCGCAGGTTCGCCGCGACACCGACGATGGTGCCCGACGCTGGATCCACCGCGCCGGGAGCCCCCGCGCCAACGGCGAGCAGCCGGCTCACCGGCACATCGGCGGCGCGCAGCAGCTCGCGGGTCTCGTGCGCGAGCGCGTTGAGCAGCGCCCGAGGCTGTTTGTTTTCGGGCGTGTTCACCACGCGGCGGAGCAGGAGCTCGCCGGTCAGGTCGGCGACGGCGAGCCGTGTTCGCGTGGGGCCAAGATCGATGGCCGCAACGAATCCGTGACGCCGGTTGAACTCCATGTGCCCGGGCCGGCGTCCACCACGCGACGGTCCGGAGCCCAGATCGGTGAGCAGGCCGTGGCGGATCAGCGATATGGCGAGGCTGCCTACAGTCGGAGCGGAAAGTCCCGTCGCTTCGATCAGCTCCGCGCGCGTGAACGGACCTTCGCGTGACATGGCCGCGGCCAGCACGCGCTCGAGGTTCAGGCGACGCACGTGCGCTGCGTCCCGCGCGCCCTCGACGGTGGATCCGGAATGCCTCACAAGATGAATCTCGGCATGCCGGTCGTTATTTAATCATCTTAATTAAGTCTTGCCAACTGGCAT
>DATLLF010000309.1:0-24355 GCA_035537955.1 Vicinamibacterales bacterium
GCTTAAAGACCGCCTGAAGGCAGGGGCGGATTGGGTGGAAACCGGCCTCGCATTCACGACGTTCGCACGCCGCGGAGCCGGCCGCAAGGTCGGGATGGGCCTTCAGCCGCGGAACGTGTTGCGAACGATGGACCTCATCCTGACGTCGGCGAAGCTGCCGCACATCCGGTTCCACGGTCTGCGCCACAGTGCCGCAAGCCTGCTGATTGCCGAGGGTGTTCAGCTCGCGGAAGTGTCAATGCTGCTCGGTCACTCTGAGTTACGGGTCACCGCGGACCTGTACTCGCATCTGCAAAGGGAGACCGCCGCGAAAGCGGCGAAGCACATGGACGCGGTGTTTAGTGGGGTGCTATTCGAGCGATCGTAGCCTCTTACGGGCCTTTGCAAACTCTGCTCTGATCTGTTGTAGTACCCGTGTTCCGGCCGTGATTGAATCCGCAGTGTGGAAGGCGTACTTCAGTAGCGGCGGTTCTGCTTCCCGGGAGAGTCGCGCGAATAGCACGTCCAGTCCATTCGTGATCTCTTGTGGAACGCGAGTGAAGTCACCGCGGCGCATAAAAGCGATGTTCGTGAACTTGCCGCACCCTGCGACGAACTCTTTCGCCTGATGAACCGCATACGCGCCGAGAAAGATAGCGTCGTACACGTCCTTCACGTTCGAGCGCCAAAGCTGGTCCAACACCACCCTTGCGTGCGCGTCTCCGATGCCGATGGCAGCGAAGACACCGCTATCCGCAATCGTTCCCAATTCAGTCGTCCAAATCTGGCTCCGCCCATTGAACTGGGCGGCCACGATCGCACGGACGTTCGCAGGATGCCCGGACACAGCCAATGGAAGTATGTGTCGATTGTGGAATTCGGTGGCTACCGTCTCGATTTCCCGTTTGACCGCAGTTATTGAAGCGGCTGACGGTTGAACGGGCGGCGCCGCCGCAAGCACGTCCACGATTTTTTCCATCAGAGCGTCGCAAAGGCCAGCCGATCCCGCCGCAGCTACGGCGTACGCACGCTCGTAACGTGTTGCAACGTCCGCGTTGTGGCCGAGACGCATCTTTCCCTGCTCGACCTTCCAGAAGCCATCCGCGCTCTCTTCAGTGTCGGTGGCCATGATTAAACCGTCGGATGCACTGACGGCAAGCGCGATGGTCATGCGCTCTCTTTATGGGGGTCAGGTTGGGGGTCAGACGTGCGCTGGACGCTCATGCGATCGCTAAAACGCGTGGATTATGGCGCTAATCTGGAGCCGGCGCTCGGACTTGAACCGAGGACCTGCTGATTACGAATCAGCTGCTCTACCAACTGAGCTACGCCGGCACTCTGGCAGGAAAGACGAAATCACATTCTAGCACGGCGGTCATCGGGGGCCGGCCGGCGATTGGTCGAACGTGATGGTCGTGATCAGCGGATAGTGATCCGATCCGAGGGTCGATTCGCCACGCCGTACGTCCGCCGTCCAACCGGCCTCGAGCCGGTAAAAGACGTGATCCAGGCGCAGGAGACCGCGGAATGTTCTTCGATGATCGCTGACACGCGTCTGCGGAAACGCGAGGGCGGTTTCTATATAGGCCTTATCCGAAAACCCGAACCATGTGTTGAAATCTCCCGCCAGCACCAGCGGATCACTTCCGGCGAGCGCCTCCCGAAGTCCCCTGGCCTGGCGGGCGCGGCCGTACTCCGTGCCGATCCATCCGTTCCGCGCGCCGACGAGATTGTCGAGATGCACGCTCGCCAGCCGCAGCCTCCATGGTTCGCCGCCTCGTGTCTTTCCGTTGATCGTGGCCGCGACTGCCACCCGCCGCTGATTTTCGAAGGGCAGCTCGATCGCCGACAGATCGCTGAGCGGCAGCGAGGAGAGCACCGCATTGCCGCGATCCTCCGAGTCACGCCCATTCCTCATGGACGGCACGTAGTACAAGGCATACCCCAATCTTCGTGCGACATCGTCGACCTCACGCTCCCGATTCGAACGTCCAAGGTGTGACGCGAACGCGATGTTCGATCTCACCTGGGGGACGTCGTCTCCGCTCCTGAATGCTTCCTGGAGCAGCAGCACGACTGGTCGGCTCGGGTGCCGGGCTTCGAGGTCACGGACGAGTTGCACGACGTTGCCTTCGTCGAGGGCGACGTTCCAACTGACGATCGTCACGGCGTCCGACGCTGGCGTGCCGGCGCGAGGATTGATAGCAAGCTCGACAAGCGGCGAACCGACGGCCATACGCCACCGCTCGAGTGACAGCCCGTCCCTCAACTGAACCGGCGACAACCACGCGATAGGTGCGGCTGATATGGGAACGTTGTGCAGCGCGCTGAGTGAATGCGCCCCTCCGCACCCCACGACGGACAGTGCTGCGGCGATAAGGCAGAGCTTGCGCGGGAGCAGCCTGGGGAAGGCGCGAAGGATGTTACTCAATGTGTGTTCCGCTGGAGAACTAAATGATATCACGACGAACACACGAAGTGGGCTCACGCGGCAAACTGAACTGGCGAGCCTTGTGCAAGCGTGGCGCCCGTGACTGTACGCGCGCCTCTACTGTTGGTGCTTGCGGCCTTCACGGGTGCCTGTGGCAGTTCCGCGACGACATCGACGAGCGTTACATCTCCGACTTCCAGCCGTTGTGATGCGACGGTTTCTCCATCAGCGACATCCTTCGGGCCCTCCGGCGGCACGGGCAGCTTGAACATCGTCGTCGCCCGCGAGTGCACGTGGCGGGCAGCTTCCCCTGTCAGTTGGATCACGTTCACGACGACCACCGAAGGTCAGGGCGACGGAAGTGTGGGCTATCGCATCTCGGAGAATGCGGACCCCGTATCAAGACAGGCATCCGTTTCGGTGGCAGATCGAACCGTGCCGCTCTCGCAACAGGGGACGCAGTGTGTCTATACGCTCGCAGGTGTTCCGTCCACCCTGAGTGAGCAGGGGGGGCAGGCGCTGATCGATCTGCGCGCGCATTCGGCATGTTCCTGGACGGCACGAAGCGACTCGTCGTGGGCGACGGTCGCGCCGACGAGCGGTTCCGGGAACGCACAGGTCCGCGTCACGGTCGGCGCAAACACTGGCGGAGAACGGCCGGTCTCACTGACGATTGCAGGCCAGCCGGTGACGATGACGCAGCGGTCGGCCGCGGCACCTGTACCAGCGCCAACTCCTGTGCCGAATCCATCGCCAAGCCCGACGCCAACTCCAACGCCGACGCCAACTCCAACGCCGACACCCACTCCAACGCCGACACCCACTCCGACGCCGACACCAACTCCGACGCCGACACCGACGCCAACACCGACACCAACGCCAACGCCGGTCCAGCAGATATCGATCTCGGGAGAGATCGCATCGGTCAGCGGCGCGTGTCCGACGTGGCGGTTCATGCTCGAAAACCGTACCGTCTATACGACAACCACGACCACGTACGAGAAGGGGCCGTGCTCGCGCATCAAGGACGGGATCAAGTTAGACGTCGATGGCTGGTTGATGTCCGACGGCACCGTTCGCGCCGACCAGATTCGTTACTGAACGCCAGGAGCTGCGATGTCAGAACGCTTGCGCGTGTTCGTCGTTGTGTTGTCGCTGTGCGGGTGTGGCTGGCCGGCGGAGGCGCAGCAATCACAGACACCCCAGGGCCCGCAGACGGTCGCCGACATCGTGGACTTCCTGATGACGAATCAGGCGGTGCAGACCGGAGACTTCGAACGGGATCGTGCCGCGGCAGAAGCGGCGCGTGATGCGATCTCGCGCGCTCTGCAGATCAACCTCACATCGGTGCCGCTGGCCTCCTCGTCCAGTGGTTTCCTCTACCGGCTCAACCCGGCGCTCGGCACGATGGAACGGGCGACTCAGAGCTTCGGGTCGTTCTTCGTTGAACGGGCGCTGACCATCGGAGCCGCGCACGCCTCGTTCGGCATGTCATTTTTCACGACCGGGTTCGACCGCCTCGGCGATCTGCAATTGCGCGACGGCAGCGCTATCACTACGGCCAATCAGTTCCGCGACGAGGTGTCGCCGTTCGACACCGAGGCGCTCACGATGCGCATCCGCAGCAGCACCGCCACCCTCTTTGGCAGCTACGGGGTGACCGACAGCCTGGAGATCGGCGCCGCATTACCGTTGATCCACCTGACGCTCGATGGGGAGCGCCTGAATGTCTATCGGGGGGATCCGTTTCTGCAGGCCTCAGCGAATGCGTCTGCCACCGGCATCGGTGACGTCGCGTTGCGCGCGAAGTACACCATCGCGCGTTCGTCCAGCGGTGCGTTTGCCGCCGCCGCCGAAACGCGGCTGCCCACCGGAGATGACGAGAACCTGCTCGGCGCGGGCGCCGCAGCGTTTCGATTTCTGGGGATCGGTTCAGTAGAAAGCGGACGCCTCACGCTGCACGGCAACGGCGGTATCGTCATCGGCGGTGTCTCCGACGAGCTGAACTTCTCCGGCGCGGGCGCGTTTGCGGTTCATCCGCGTGTCACGGTTTCTGGTGAGCTGCTGATCCGCAGGGTCACCGAGCTGCACGAGCTGCAGCTCGTCTCGGAAGCGCATCCAACATTCGTCGGTGTCGACACGCTGCGCCTGGTGCAGGGAGACAGCGCGACTACGCTCGCGAACGCGGTGGCGGGGTTCAAATGGAACGTGAACAGCACGTTCGTGCTGGGCGGACATCTCGCGTTTCCGCTGGTGCGCCACGGATTGACAGCAACCGTGACCCCGACTCTCGCGCTCGAGTACGCGTTCTGAGTAACCGCGTTATCGCGCTTGCGCGCGCTCGATGCGCCAGGCGCCGTCGGTTTTCGCAAAGCCGAACCGCCACCGGCGTGGCTCGGTGTGCCGGCCGCCACCTACCTTTGGCGTCCACGAAGTCGTGCCGCTGCACTCGGCCGACGCGGTCGCTCCGCTGATCTCGATCGAGCACCGGCCCAGCACCACACGCTGAGATTCGAGACTCTCGAACGCTCGCGCCAGGGATCGCTGGTCAACGCCGGGCCAGACGGCCTGCGCCGCGTCAGCGCTGAGATTGTTGTACGCCGCCTCGAACTGCGCGAGCACCGCACGCACCTGAGGCTCGTCCAGCGTTCTCGGGTCCGGGGCTGGCGCTGGCGGTGGTGGGGGCGTGCGCGGAATGGCCATCGTCGCGGCGGGCAGATCACCGACCAGGCGCCCGGCGCCGCTCGAGGAGGGAGGCGCCACTGCCACCGTTGTCGTTTCCGTCGTTGAAGGCGCAAGCGGCACTTGAGGATCGGTCTTCTCGATGGACGGCTGCCTGGGTTCTGGCGTCACGCTCGACATCGCCATTGTCTTCACGACCGGAAGATGATCCGGCGACGGAACAGTCTCAGCGCTCCGCGGCGTGGCGCTTTCGCGTGGCGCCGAACTTTCAGGTGGCGCCGAAGATCCGGCCTTTGTCTCAGCACTCGACAACGGCGGCGCGAAAGGAGGCGCACTTACCGATTGCGCAGTAACGGGCTGCGCCGTCGTCGTGGGAGGTGAGGGTTGCGCGGCCTCCGCTGAAGGAGGTGAGGGTGGCGCGGCCTGCGCTGAAACAGGAATTGTTTCAGTGATGTTGTCGGTTGCCGGCCACATGGCAACGGCCGTCACGACAACCACCGCCGCCGCCAGTGCGAGAACGGCCGCGCGTCGAGCACGCTCGCGCCTGCTCGAGGCAATCGCCACCGCGCGGCGCTGGAGAACGGCCGCGCGCATTGACTCGAGATCCGGCGTATCCGCATTGAGCGCGCGCGCTTCCGCGAGTGCGGCACGCGCGTCTTCTTCCATTCCCGCTTCGAGCGCTGTCTGGGCGCGCAATACACATCGCTCTGCGCGGCGATAGCGCATGCGGCCTTCGAAGCTCTGCCACTGATGGGTAGACGTGTGCGAGATGGGTTGGGGCAGCCGCGTACCCACGTTGGGCATGGGGCTGAGCCATGCAAGAGCTGTGCTCTACGAACGTGCGACGTGCGACGTGCGAATGCTGCGCGAAGTGAATGTGCGAAGTGCTTACATGGTCCGCGTGGGTGCTGCCTGCTGAACTTCGAAGAGCCGTTCGGTCTCCTTGTTGAGCAGCACCCATAGACCATACGCGCCGAGGATCGTGCCGAGGGGGATCTGGATGAGGTTGAGCGCGCAGAGGACGATGCCCAGGATGCGGGCCCAGGGTCTCGTGGAGAGAAGCCCGAAGCCGGCGACGAAACCGGGCAGGGCGAGCACGAGAAAGAAAGTCGTCACCAGCGTGCCGGTCAGGCCGATGATCGGCAACGCGACGGCCGCATCTTCGCCCTCCGCGGCTGTGCCGACTATGCCCGCGGCCCCGCCGAAGACGGCCATGATCGCGAGCGCCGCCAGCAGAAGCAGTGCGCTGAACACGATGAAGAGGACGGCGAGCACCTTCACGTGCGTCTGCATGTGCACTCCTGTCGAGGATGTTGCCGCCGGGGGTCGCTACTGGTCGTCGTCGCGATCGGCCTCCGCTTCGTCGTCCTGGTCGGTCGCTTTGCTGGTCGCGACGTTGTCGATCTCGAGGTCCTCGTCCTTGCTCCGCCAGTCTTCGTCCGCATCGTAGAGGCGCCCGACAGGACGTTCCTTGATGGGACCGCGCGGGCGTCCCTCCTCCTTGCGCTGCGGCCTCCGCTTGCCCTTTGGCGGCGCATCGGGTCCGAAGTTGCGGCTTCGCGGGCCGCCTCCGGCACCGGCGTCGGGCGGTCGCGGCGTGAATCCGCCGGGGCGTGGACCGCTGAAGCCACCGCCCGGAGGACCACCTGGACGCGGACCGCTGAAGCCTCCCGGGCGCGGACCGGCGGGTCGGTCCTCGCGCGGACGCGCTTCGCTCACCGCGAGCGGCCGGCCCTTGAACGGCTGCTGGTTGAATCGCCGGATCGCTTCTTCCGCTACGGATCGATCCGCATAATCGACGAATGCGAATCCGCGAGGACGACCGGTCTCCCGGTCAACAGGCAGGACGATCTGGGTAGGTACGCCGACGGCCGACAGATGTTCCCGCAGATCTGCCTCGTTTGCCGCATAAGGCAGATTGCCAATAAACAGACGGACTGACACAGCCCCCTCTTCGTGGGTCCGGGCCAGGGATCGGGAATTGCCCCGGCTGGCTCCGGAAAGCCCCAACAAAATAGCACGGTTTGATTCCAGCGGCGCCACGAACGGGCCGACGAGGTTGAATGACGCGCCTCCTGCCGCTACCATGGACTGTTCAGGTTTCGACAAGCAAGCACATAGTGATGGCGGCGACCACCGAGCCGCGCCGCGGGCAGATCGTCATCCGCGGAGCGCGCACGCACAATTTGAAGAATGTGGATCTCACGATCCCGCCGCGCTCGCTTGTCGTGATGACAGGTGTCAGCGGCTCGGGCAAGTCGTCGCTCGCCTTCGACACCATCTACGCGGAAGGGCAGCGGCGTTACGTCGAGTCGCTGTCGGCCTACGCCCGCCAGATCCTCGAGCGGATGGAGAAGCCCGACGTCGATGCCATCGAGGGTATCTGTCCGGCGATCGCCATCCGGCAGAAGAACAGCATCCGCAATCCACGCTCTACCGTTGGCACCACGACCGAGATTCACGACTACCTGCGCCTCCTTTACGCGCGCGTCGGACGCACGTTCTGCCGCAACTGCGGGCGCGAAGTCGTTCGCGAAACCGCAGAAGTCGTCGCGCGCGAGCTGGCCGCGCTCCCTGAAGGCACTCGCCTCCTCGTTGGTTTCGAAATGCCGGTGATTGCCACCGAACCGCTCACCACAGGGAGCGACGTCGTCGAGGGCGACGTCGTCGAGGGCGACGAAGACGACGTCAGCGACGATTCGCCGGAGGACGCAGCCGTGCCACAGCCACAGCTGCCTGACCTCGTGGACCCCGTCGCCGATACCCTGGCCTCATTGAGACGCAAGGGCTTCGGACGCCTGCTGATCGACGGACAAACGGTGTCGCTCGAAGACGTGGATCCTGCCGCCGTGCGCGGTCGCGGCAGCCTCCAGGTCATCGTCGATCGCATCAAGGTGGATCCTGACGTTCGTGCGCGTTTGACCGATTCCATCGAAACCGCGTACGCGGAAGGCGGTGGCGCCGCGTTCGCGATCGAGGCAGGCGCTGACGGGCGGGCGGGGGTTCGCCGCGAGTTCAGCGAACGCTTCGAGTGCCGTCCGTGCGGCATCCAGTACGAGGTTCCGCAGCCGCGGTTGTTCTCGTTCAATAACCCGTTCGGTGCGTGCCCGATCTGCCATGGGTTCGGCAACGTCATCGAGCTGGACATGGATCTCGTGGTGCCGGATCGATCCAAGTCGATACAGCAGAACGCGATCGAACCCTGGAGCAAGCCGCATTACCGTGCGCAGCTCGCGGACCTGAAGCGGGCGTCGAAGGCGCGCAGCGTGCGGCTCGACGTGCCGTGGTCGGAGTTGTCGGACGAGGAAAAGCGCTTCGTCATCGAAGGTAACGGGGCCGACTACGAAGGCGTGAACGGATTCTTCCGCTGGCTCGAGCGCAAGAAGTACAAGGTTCACGTTCGGGTGTTTCTCAGCCGCTACAGGGGCTATCTCACCTGTCCGGAATGCGCCGGCGCTCGCCTGCGCCGCGAAGCGCGAGACGTTCGGGTGGGCGATCGTGCGATCGATGCGGTCTCTGCGCTCACGGTTCGAGAAGCGGACCGCTTCTTCGCCGAGCTGCGCCTCACGGAAAAAGAAGCGGCCATCGCCGAAAAGGTGCTCGCCGAGATCCGCCGCCGCCTCGGGTTCCTCCGCGACGTCGGGTTGGATTATCTGACGCTGGATCGCCTCTCCTCGACGCTCTCCGGCGGAGAGTCGCAGCGCATCAATCTCGCGACGTCTCTCGGCTCAGCGCTCGTCGACACGCTCTACGTTCTCGACGAACCGTCCATCGGGCTGCACCCGCGCGACAACGAACGGCTCATCACGATTCTGCGCAAGCTGCGCGACCAGGGAAACACCGTCCTCGTCGTGGAGCACGATGCCGACATGATCAAGGTCGCGGACACCGTGGTCGACATGGGGCTCGGGGCCGGCGACCAGGGCGGACGCGTGATCTTCGCAGGCACTCTCGACCAGCTGATGCAGGAGCCGCGGTCGCTGACCGCCAAGTACATGCGTGACGAGCTGGCCATCCCCCTGCCGGCCACACGGCGCAAGCCGGTTGGGCAGAAGCTGCGGATCGTGGGTGCGTCCGAACACAATCTCAAGGGCATCGACGTCGATATCCCGCTCGGCGTGCTGACGTGCGTAACCGGCGTGAGTGGATCCGGCAAGAGTACGCTCGTGCACGAAGTCATTTACGCCTCGTTGAAGCGCGCCAAAGGGGACTGGGATCGCCGTGTTGGCACGCACCGGAAGCTCGAAGGCGCCGAGTTCGTATCGGATGTCGTGCTCGTCGACCAGAATCCTATCGGCCGCACGCCGCGCTCGAACCCGGTCACCTATCTGAAGGCGTTCGATCCGATCCGCGAACTGTTTGCATCGACGAAGGACGCGCGCTCGCGAGGGCTCACCGCCAGCCACTTCTCCTTCAACGTCCCTGGCGGCCGCTGCGAGGCGTGTGAAGGCGAGGGCGTGGTCAAGGTCGAGATGCAGTTTCTCGCCGACGTCTTCGTGCCATGCGATCAGTGTGAAGGGAAGCGCTTCAAGTCACAGGTCCTCGAGGTGAAGTACCGCGGGCGCGACGTCGACCAGGTGCTCGACATGACCGTGCGCGAGGCGCTCGCCTTTTTCGGCAGCTCGCCGAAGGTTCTGCGGCGGCTGCAGGTGCTCGACGAGATCGGCCTCGGCTATCTTCGCCTCGGGCAACCGGCCACGACGCTGTCGGGTGGTGAAGCGCAGCGCATCAAGATCGCCGCACACCTCTCGTCACACACCGGCGATCGCATCCTCTACATTCTCGACGAGCCCACCACCGGCCTGCACTTCGACGACATTGCGAAGCTGCTCGCTGCGTTCAAGAAGCTGCTGCTCGCCGGCCACAGTCTCCTCGTCATCGAGCACAATCTCGATGTCATCAAGACAGCCGATTGGATCATCGACCTCGGTCCGGAAGGCGGCGAAGAGGGTGGATTGGTCGTGGCGACAGGCACGCCGGAACAGGTCGCGCAGGTGTCGGCCTCCCACACGGGGCGCTACCTCAGAGAGACCCTCGCAGTTGGACGGTCCAACGCGTATGGTGTCGGTCGGGCGTAACCGCGATGCACCTCAACGTGCGAGATGCGGACCTGAAGGTCGGCGCGACAACGTGCATGTTCAAATTCCACCTGATTCTTCTCGTGACCGTCGGGATTCTGAGCTCCGCTTCCGCGCAGCAGGCACGATACGACGATGTCGTACGGAACCTGCGAAACCCGGATCCGAAGGCGCGTATGTCATCGATCTCGCTGCTGCGCGAATCGAAGTACCTGGAAGCCATCGAGCCGCTTGCGCCGCTCGTGAACGATCCGCTCGACGAGATCCAGCTCGCGGCAATCGACGCGGAGCTGTCGTTCTACCTCGTCGAGGATGTCGGTGCCCGCCGCCGCTATGCCTTCATCGTGGAGGTCCGCAACGCGGGGCGCGCCGAAACTGCCTTTTCGTCGGGACCGCTGGCCACGTGGCCGCGCCCTCTGCCGGCGTCGCTCGCCGCATCGCTGTTGAAGGCAGTGGATGATGAGAACCCCAAGGTCCGCGTGGAGGCGATCTACACCTTCGGAGCGATCGGGACCCAGGCTGCTGGCGAGGAGCACGCAGAAGCGCTGCTGCGTGCGCTCGATCACTACGATCCGGCGATCCGCGCGGCGGCGGCACGCGTCATTGGACGGCTGAAGGTGAAGTCCGCGGGCGAGGCGCTGATCAGGGCCGTGAACGACTCGCAGGATTCTGTGCGCTTCACTGCGATGCGGGCACTCGGCGAAATTGGTGAGGTCAGGGCCGTTCAGGCGTTGACGAAGCAGGTCGAGTTCTATCGGAAGGGTGAAGGGGCGTGGTCGGCGCTCGACGGGCTCGCGCGGATCGGGCACGCCTCGAGTGTGCCGCTGTTCGCGGCACGGCTGGCCGATCGCGACGCGTTCGTTCGGCGAGCCGCCGTCGAAGGGCTCGCCCGTGCCGGCGCGTCGACCGAGGTCACCGCGCTCGAGACGATCGCGACGAGCGATTCATCCAAAATGGTCCGCGCGGCGGCGAGCTTTGCGCTGCAGAAGCTCGGAAAGAACTACATCGCGCGGCTCGTTGAACCACTCGACTCGAGTTCCATGGCGCCGCAGATCGCCGGATACTTCCTGGAACTCGGCCAGCCGGCCGTCGCCCCGTTGACGTCGCATCTGAAGGACCCGGACGCGGCGATCCGCGGCAACGTCGCGTTGATCCTCGGGGCCATCGGCACCAGTGCCCAGGTGCCCGCCCTCGAGCCGCTGCTCACCGACCGCAGCGAAGACGTGCGACGGGCGGCGGAGCGGGCGATGCAGAGACTGAAGGTGCGCGGCGCGTGAAGCGAGCCGCCCTGCAGCAGCAATCGCGGGCCGGCGGGCGGCTGTCCCGCGAGTTCTACGAACGTCCGACGCTGGAGGTCGCGCGCGATCTGATCGGAAAGGTGCTCGTGCACGAGACGCCGGCGGGTCTGGCGTCAGGCGTGATCGTCGAGGCCGAAGCGTACATCGGCGAATCCGATCCCGCATGTCACGCGGCACCCGGGCCGACGAAGCGCAACGCTCCCCTTTACGGCCCTCCGGGTATCGCCTACGTCTATCTCAATTACGGAATTCACTATCTCGTGAACGCCGTCACGGAGCCGGATGGCTGGCCGGCAGCAGTCCTGATCCGCGCCCTCGAGCCGCTCGAAGGGGAGCCACTGATGCGCCGCCGGCGCGCCACCGGAACACGCAAGGCGGCAGCGGACCTGGAGAGATCCTCGCTCTGCCGTGGCCCGGGTAATTTGAGCCGGGCTCTTGGGATTTCGCTCACGCAGAATCAGCGCGATCTCGTGACTTCGGAACTGCGAATCGAAGACGCCGGGCTGCCGCCGCGTCCTGTTGACTGGAGTCCGAGGATCGGGATCAACGTCGGCATCGAGCACGAGTGGCGGTGCTGCGCGAGCGACAGTGCGGCGGTATCGGGTCGGGTCAGACGCAGCGCCGAGCATCGACCATCAGGCATGTAGCATTGGGCATTCAGCATTTGACGGCCGAGACGGCCCTAGCGCCTTCGTCCGCGTGTAGGCTGCTCTTCCTCGATCGGAACGCGCACCGTTGCGCGCCGGCCATCACGAATGATCGCCATCGTCGCCGTGCTGCCGATCTCGGCAGCGCCGAGGAGTCTCAGGAAGTGCGACGCACCTTCGATCGTCCGCGAATTGAACGTGGCGATCACGTCGCCAGGCCGAAGGCCTGATTCGGCCGCCTGGGACCTCGGATCCACCCGCGTGACGAGAACGCCTTTGGCGTCGGGCGCGCCGAGCTGCTGAGCGATCTCGGCGGTCATCGCCTGAAGGGTGATCCCATACACCGTGCCACGGCGGATGACGCCGTTCTTGATCAATTCCTCCATCGTCTGGCGCACGAGATTGCTGGGAACCGCAAGGCCGATACCCTGATACCCGCCCGTCTCGCTGTAGATCGCGCTGTTGATTCCAACCAGCTCGCCGCGCGCGTTGATCAGCGCGCCGCCGGAGTTGCCACGGTTGATCGCGGCGTCCGTCTGGATGAAATCCTCGTACGCACTGAGGCCTTCGACGCTGCGCCCGGTGGCGCTGACGATTCCGAGCGTAACTGTCTGGCTGAACACGCCGAACGGGTTGCCGATGGCGAGGACCCACTCGGCGACCTTCAGCTTCGATGAGTCTCCCCACGGGATCGTCGGCAGGTTGCGGGCCTCGATTTTCAGAACCGCGAGGTCGGTCTGCTGATCGAGGCCGATGATCTTCGCGGGCAGCTCGCGCTTGTCGGCGAGGATCACCGACACTTCCGGACGGCTGCCGCCGGAGTCGACGACGTGATTGTTCGTGACGACGTACCCGTCCGCGGAGACGATGACGCCGGAGCCGAGGCTCTGGGCCTGACGCTCGAAGATACGGTCGCCGTAGAAGAAACGGTAGAAGGGATCGTTCGAGAGCGGCGTCCGTATGGTGGACGTCGAGGTGATGCTGGTGACCGCGCTGACCGCACGTTCGGCGATACCGGTGAGATCGGGTAACTGTCCACCCAGGCCCGGGCGTCCCTGCGGCAC
This sequence comes from Vicinamibacterales bacterium, assembly GCA_035537955.1. Classification (GTDB taxonomy): domain Bacteria; phylum Acidobacteriota; class Vicinamibacteria; order Vicinamibacterales; family 2-12-FULL-66-21; genus JACDCA01. The sequence continues at coordinate 13,180 of DATLLF010000309.1, forward strand.
GCTCGACTGGGCCGCGGCCGCGGGCGCGTCTTCCGCCTGGCGTTCGCGGCTGGCGTTGACCAGACCGGCGCCGACGCGGAACGCGAGACCGGCGATGACGAGCAGCAGAACGACGATCAGGCGTCTCATGAACGGGCTCGCAGTCTTCATCGAACGTCAATCTTCCGGCGTGGCGCCGGAGGCACTTTGGGCAGGGTCACCGTCAGCACGCCATTCGTGAGATCGGCGGTGACGTGATCGACGTCGATCTTGTCGGTGAATTCGAACGTGCGGGAGAAGGCGCCGTGGCCGCGCTCGACCTGATGGTAATGAACGTTGTCAGCGGGCCGGTCGACACGCTGTCCGCGGATCGTCAGCCGCGAATCGGCCATGGCGAGCTCGATCTGCTCGCGTGTGAGCCCGGGGAGTTCCGCGGCGACGACGTAGCGGTCCGCGGTTTCATAGACGTCGATCGGCGGAGACCAGATATCGGCGTGCGGCGAGGAGAGGCGCTCGAGCCGATCCTGCCACGCCCGCAGATCGCGCCACGGATTCACAGGCATAGCTTCGATGGTATACGATTCGTAGGTTTTGGGGTCACCATGAGTTCACTACAGGCAACACGAATGAAAAAAGGCATGCTGATCAAGATCGGCGACGATCTGTTCCGCGTGCTCGATCTGCAGCATGTGACGCCCGGGAACCTCCGCGGGTTCGTCCGCGTCCGCTTTCGCAACATCAGAAACGGGACGCTCTCGGATCAGAAGCTGCGCTCGGAAGACACGGTGGAGCGCGCGGTTCTGGACGAACGGCAGATGCAGTATCTCTACAAGGACGGCGACTCGTACCACTTCATGGATACGGACACGTACGAGCAGATGCACATGTCGGCCGAGGCGCTCGGCGAATCGGTCAACTATCTGATGCCCGAAGCGACGATCGCCGTCGAGTTCTATGGCAGCGAACCGGTCGGCATCGAGCTGCCGGTTACCGTCGATCTCAAGGTCGTCGACACGGCGCCGGGGATCAAAGGCGCGACTGCCAGCAATCAGATCAAACCCGCAACCCTCGAAACCGGCCTCGTCGTCAACGTGCCTCCGTTCGTCAACACGGGGGACGTGATTCGCGTCAGCACGGAAAGCGGCGAATACCTGTCGCGCGCCTAGGCGGCTGATGGACATCACACAGGCCCGTCCCGGATCCGGATGGATCGAGGTGATCGTCGGCAGCATGTTCAGCGGAAAGAGCGAAGAGCTGATCCGCCGACTGCGTCGCGCACAGATTGCGAAACGGAAGGTCCAGATCTTCAAACCGAAGATCGACAACCGGTTCGCGGAGGACCACATCATCTCGCACAGCGAGATGCGGATCTCCTCGGAGAACCTGACCTCGTCGCGCGACTTGCTCGAGCGGGTCTCTCCCGACACCGAAGTCGTGGGGATCGATGAAGGACAGTTCTTCGACGCGGAGCTGCCGGCCGTTTGCAGTAGGCTGGCCGATCAGGGCAAGCGCGTGATCGTCGCCGGGCTCGACCAGGACTACCTGGGCAAACCATTCGAGCCCATGCCACAACTCCTGGCAATAGCCGAGTACATCACCAAGACGCTCGCCATCTGCATGGTCTGCGGATCGCCAGCGAACCACACCCAGCGTCTCGTTGCCAGCAGCGAGCGCGTGCTGGTCGGCGCGCAGGGCACGTATGAGGCCAGATGCCGCCACTGCTTCGATCCGCGGCTGGGACAGTGAGCCTTTGACGTGATCGTCTGACCCGCATGAGCTCGGCGGACCCGTTGCGTAGCGAACGGTGTCTAACGAGAGGGAGGAGACCGGCCCAGAATCCGCATTCCGATAACGAGCTATGGATTTATCCCGAATCCTGTTCTTCTTCGGTGTCGGCTTTCTCGTAGCGAATGTCCGGCTGCTGCTCCAGTTCGTCCGCTTCGTACGGCTGAAATCCTCGGCCGTTCTCATATGGCCGGGGCGACGGCCGCCCTTCTATGGACTGCTGCTGGTGCTCGGCGCGGTGCTCAGCGTGCTCATCGTTTACAAGCTGATGGTGTTGCGGCTGCATCCCATCCGCGTGTTTGGCGAGGCGATGATGCTCGTCTATTACTCCTACCTGTTACCACTCAGCTTGAAGATCGGCCGGGGTTTTTACGAGGACGGGATCTGGTCGGACGGCGGGTTCGTGCCGTACTCAACGATTGGCGGACTGACGTGGCGGGAAGGGGAGCAACTGACCCTCGTGCTGATCGATCGTATGCGGCAGTTCGGCCGCAAGCTCACCGTACCGCACAGCTACTACGGGGCCGCACGGCGCGTGCTGCGCGACAAGATTGCCGCACACGACATTCACTTCACCGGCAAATCGCTGGACCTCGGGCTGCACGATGAGCGCGATGATGTGTGACAGGTGCGCTGCAGAATGCCGGATGCTCAATCCAGCATTGACAGAATCCAGCCGATAGGACCATTTCCAGTCGCCGTCGGGTCAGCAAGCCAGTCGGGCGGGGTGAGCCAGACGAACGCGAGAATGGCGATCACCATTACGTCGTATTGCCACGTCGCGCGCTCGTAGGTCCAGAAGAACGCGTTCCAGAGAATCCTGCCCGGCAGCGTGACGGTCTTCTTCATGCCACCGGCTCCGGACGGGCGTCGCGCAGCTGTTGATACGTGTAGATGATGCGGTCGGCCACGGTGAAGACCGATAGTGCGCCGATCACCCACATCACTGCCGCCATGCGGTTGGTGAACGCGCCGATCATGAACAGCACGATCCGCTCCGGCCGCTCCATGAAGCCGACCTTGCACTTCGCGATGAGCGACTCCGCGCGCGCGCGTGTGTAGCTCGTCATGATGGCGAACATCATGGCTATCGCCGTGACCATGACGTAATCGGTGCGTCCAAGCGTCGAATAGAGATAGATGAGACCCAGGAACAGGGCGATGTCGGAGAACCGGTCGATGACCGAGTCCCAGAAGCCGCCGAACTTCGTTTCCGCGTTGAGCTCGCGCGCGACCTTGCCGTCGATGAAGTCGAAGATGTTGGCGACGATCATGATCACGCCGGCGGTCACGAAATGCGCCTTGCCGAGCGCCACGGCCGCCGCAACGTTGATGAGCACGCCGACGAACGTGAGGATATTCGGATGAATCCTGAGCGCGACGCATGCGGCAATGATCGCGCGCAACGGGAACATGCAGATGTTCCCGATGAGGCCGGTGAATGTCATGAACGGTCGGCCTCCCGCGGGGCGCGATACAATAAAGGGTTCAATTCTTTGTAAAAATCGCAGTCTACTGCATGCCGATTCAGGACCTCAAGGCCCAGATCGCCCGTTTGCCGGAGCAGCCCGGGGTTTACCTCTATTACAACGGGGCCGGTGAAACTCTGTACGTCGGCAAGGCCAAGGTGCTGCGTGACCGGGCCAGATCCTATCTGGGAGCACGCGGCATGAGCCCGCGGATCGACGCGCTGCTCAACGAGGCGCAGCGGCTCGAGGTGATCGTCACCGACTCGGTCGTCGAGGCGCTGGCGCTGGAGAATCACCTCATCAAGCAGCGGATGCCCCGCTATAACATCCTGCTCCGCGACGACAAGAACTATCCGTATCTCCAGCTCACGAGCGGTGAGGCTTTTCCGCGCGTGCTCGTCGCACGGCACGTCGAGAAGGACGACCACTTCTACGCGGGTCCGTTCCTTCCAGCATCGCTGGCGCGAAAGACGATGTCGCTCACCCACAAGCTGTTCGGCATCCGGTCGTGCAGCGAGGTCATCACGGGCGGGCGTGCGCGGCCTTGCCTGGAGTACGACATCAAGCGGTGCGCGGCGCCGTGCGTCCGCGAGATCTGCAGTGAGGACGATTATCACGTGGCCGTCGAGCATACGAGGCTGTTCCTCGAGGGACGGAACGAAGAACTGGTCACCACACTGACCACGCGCATGGGCGAAGCGGCCGCTGAGGAGGAATTCGAGCGCGCGGCGCAGTTGCGAGACGCGATCCGCACGATCGAGACACTCCGCACCCGGCAACAGAAGATGGCGACGCCAGGTCTGGGGGATCGCGATGCATTCGGCGTCAAGGTCGGCCCCGCTGGTGCGGTCGTGCAGATCTTCCAGGTGCGTGGCGGACGCGTGGTCGAGCGCATGGAGCTCGTGACAGAGTCGGAGTCCGCGGGGCTGGGCTCGCCCGCCGCAGTCCCGGCGAAGGCGGGAGTTCGCGGCTCCCTTCCAGTGGTGCAGGGTCTGGAGGTTCGTGACGAGAGCGAGATTCTTCAGGCTGCGATCCAGCAGTTCTATGCCGAGCGCGTCGCGCCGCCGGAAGTGCACTTGCCGGTTGGTTTCAACGATGCCGACACCGAAATGCTCGAGGGCTGGCTGTCGGGTGTCGCGCAGCGTCGCGTGCGGATCTGCGTGCCGAAGCGAGGCGAGAAGCGCGGACTGCTCGACCTCGCCGCACGCAACGCTGCGGTCGCATACCAGTCGCGCTTCAACGAGAACGTCGCCGCCAACTACGATGCGCTCGAAACGCTGCGCGCCGTTCTCGGATTGCCCGCGCTGCCGCGGCGAATCGAATGCTTCGACATCTCGACGATTCAGGGGAGCGAGACCGTCGCGTCGATGGTCGTGTGTGAAGACGGACGCATGAAGCGGTCGGAGTACCGGAAGTTCCGCATCCGGGCTCAGGGCTCCGGGGGCACCGGTCAGCGGTCCGGGGTTCGGGACTCGGGGTTCGGGGTGACGCTCACCGACAGTCGGCCCGAGGCGATACATGGAGTGTGGGGCAACGATGCCGAAACGCCAGCGCCTGCGGCCGCCGCGAGCGGGGGTGGGGCCCCGCGAGCGGTGATATTGGACGACTTCTACTCGATGCACCAGGTCGTCCAGCGCCGCTATCGCAAGCTGCTCGAGCAGGGCGGACCGTTTCCGGATCTCATTCTGATCGACGGCGGGAAGGGGCAACTGACGTCCGCCTACCAGGCGCTCGAGGAGCTGGGGCTTGCGAACCTGGTCGCGGTCGGCATTGCCAAGAAGGAAGAGCTGCTCTTCACGCGGGATCAGGTCGACGGCATCGCGCTTTCGAAGGAAAGTCCCGCGTTGCTGCTCATCCAGCGGATCCGCGACGAGGCGCATCGATTCGCCGTGACGTTTCACCGGCAGTCGCGAACAAAGCGGGCCCTGCGGTCGGAGATCGATGAGATCGCGGGAATCGGTCCGCGCCGGCGGAAGGCGTTGCTCACTGCATTCGGCAGTGTCGCCGGCGTCCGCCGGGCCACGCGCGAAGATCTCGTCCGCGTCGTCGGTGCGCGCTGCGCCGACGCCGTGCTCGCCCATTTCGCCCGCAGCTAAGGGGAGAGAACCCCGGGGTCCCGGGGAGGAGGGGGACAGGCCCCTTAAGGGGCCTGTCCCCAATTCGCGTTAAGTGTTGAAGGATCAAGGGTTTTCGCGTACCATTCAGCGTCCCTGAAACGACCCTCCCGAAGCGAGCGTTTGGATATCATTTCGCAACTCGTCAACTTCGCGATCGTCCTGGGCTCGCTGACCGTTCACGAGTGGGCGCATGCGCGGACGGCGGATCACCTCGGCGACCCGACGGCGCGGATGCTCGGACGAGTTTCATTGAACCCCAAGGTCCACATCGATCCGCTGGGAACGATCCTCCTGCCGTTGCTGGCAATCTTCAGCGGGTTGCCGATTCTCGGGTGGGCGAAGCCAGTGCCGGTGGATATGAGGCGGCTCCCGAATCCGAAGAGGGACTTCATGGTCGTCGCGGCCGCAGGGCCGGCCAGCAACCTCGTGCTCGCGGTGATTGCGGCGGTCCTGTTTCACGCGGTGGGTGGCGCGGTGTCCGTCCGCCCCGGGCTCTTCGACCTGGCCACACTCCTTTACTCCGCTGTCGGTATCAACGTGTTGCTGGCAGTCTTCAACATGATCCCGATCCCGCCGCTGGATGGCGGCAACGTGCTCGCAGGTCTGCTGCCCGACACCATGGGCGGTTTGCTGCAGGGCCTGCGGCAGTACGGTTTCATCATTCTGTACGGCCTGCTCCTGACCGGCATCCTCTGGCAGCTTGTCGAGCCGCCATACGATTTCATCCGAGGGCTGCTGCTGTGAAATCGCGTGTCGTCTCAGGGATGCGCCCGACGGGCAAACTGCACCTCGGGCATCTCGTGGGCGCCCTCCACAACTGGGCGGCGCTGCAGGAAACGTACGACTGCTTCTACTTCGTCGCCGACTGGCACGCGCTCACCAGCGATTACGCGGAAACTTCGGGGATCGTGGAAAGCGCGTACGACATGGTCGCCGACTGGATCGCCGGTGGCCTCGATCCCGAGCGCAGCACCCTCTTCGTGCAGTCAATGGTGCCCGAGCACGCGGAGCTGTTCCTGCTCCTGTCCATGGTCGTTCCGATTCCATGGCTCGAGCGCGTACCGACCTATAAAGAGCAAATGGAGCAGCTCGCCGAGAAGGACCTCTCGACGCTCGGTTTTCTCGGTTATCCGCTGCTGCAGACGGCCGACATCATCATCTATAACGCCCATTACGTGCCGGTCGGTGAGGACCAGGTCGCGCACCTCGAATTGAGCCGTGAAATCGTGCGCCGGTATCACAATTTTTTCGGCGAGCTGTTCGTGGAGCCGCAGCCCCTCCTCACGAAGTTCGCCCGTCTGCCCGGCGTCGACAATCGCAAGATGTCGAAGAGCTACGGCAACGCCATCAACATCGCCGACGATGAAGAGACCGTGCGCAAGAAAGTGATGCAGCTGTACACGGATCCCAAGCGTGTGCGCGCCGACGTGCCCGGCACGGTGGAAGGAAACCCGGTTTTCATCTATCACGACGCATTCAATCCCGACGTTGCCGAGGTCGACGACCTGAAGGCCCGCTACCGCGAAGGCAAGGTCGGCGACGTCGAGGTGAAGAAGAAGCTCGCGGTGGCTTTGAACGCGTACCTCGAGCCGCTGCGGGTCCGCCGCGCCGAGCTGCTTGCGAAGCCGGACACGCTGCGCGATATTCTCCGCGACGGATCCCGGCGCGCGCGAGCCGTCGCAGAGGAAACGATGGAACGGGTGCGGGCTGCGGCCAAACTCCGGTACTGAGAAAGACACGAATGCAAGAACAGGAATTCGAATCCGTCCTCGAAGGCTATCCCGTTCGTCTCGACAACTTCGAGGGGCCGCTCGATCTGCTCCTTCACCTCATCAAGCGCAACGAGGTGAGCATCTACGACATCCCGATCCACACCATTACCAAGCAGTACCTCGAATACATCGACCTGATGCAGGAGCTGAACCTCGACGTGGCGGGTGAGTTCCTCGTCATGGCGGCAACGCTGATTCACATCAAGTCGCGGATGCTGCTGCCGCGGCCCGACCCGCTCCAGGAGGATCCCGAGGAGGATCCGCGCGAAGCGCTCGTGCGTCGCCTGCTGGAGCATCAGAAATTCAAGGCGGCGGCGGAACTGCTGCACGAGCGCGAAACGCTGCGCAGCGCACAGTGGACCCGGCCGGACGGCCCGATCGCCGAGATTGCGGGCGAGGCGCCGGAGCCCGAGATCGAAGTCGATCTGTTCAGTCTGATCAGCGCGTTCCGTGCGGTCGTGGAGCGTGCGAAGCAGCGGCCGAAGATATACCTGCCCGGCGAGCAGATCCCCATCGAGGAACGCATCGAACAACTGATGGCGCGCCTCTCGGAGACCGAGGCGTGCGGCTTCGAGGATCTCTTCGCCGATGTGCAGTCGCGCGCCGGGCTCATCGTGACGTTCCTCGCGATGCTCGAGATGATCCGCCTGAAACTCGTGCGCGTCTTCCAGTCCGGCGTCGTCGGCCCGATCCGTATCTACAAGCGCGCGCGTCCGGCCGACGCACCCAGACCCCTGGGGGACCGCGGGGCGATCCCCCAATCGGCTGGTCGGCCGAACGGCTCATCGGCCGATGGCAGCCACCGATCTACCGATGGCGATCGACCGATCGACAGACCGGCCGATCAGCCGATTCCACATGACTAAGCTATGTCTGACCATCTGAAACCCATCATCGAGGCGCTGATCTTCGCCTCGCCCGAACCGGTAACGAACAAAACGCTGTACAGGTTGCTCGACGGCGAGCCGCGTGAGGACGTGGACGCGGCTCTGGCGGCGGTGAAGGCCGACTACGAGCGAATGGGCGGGCTGCAACTCGTCGAGGTGGCCGGCGGTCATCAGATCGTGACGCGGCCCGAACTGCACGAGTGGGTGCGCAAGCTGTTTCACGAGCGCACCACCAGCAAGTTGTCGGTGCAGGCGCTCGAGACGCTGGCCGTCATCGCCTACAAGCAGCCGGTCACCGCAGCCGAGATCGCCGACATTCGCGGCGTCAGCAGCAGTGGCGGCGTGCTCTCCACGCTCGTCGATCGGCGCCTGATCAAGACAGTCGGACGCAAACAGGTCGTTGGCCGTCCCTTCATGTACGCGACGACGCGCGAGTTCCTCGAACGCTTTGGCCTGAACGATCTCACCGATCTGCCGAAGGTGGAGGAGATGTCAGACGCGCTCGGGTTCGAGTTGCCCCTGAGTCTGGCGGAGCCGCCGCAGACCACCTCGCCATTGCCGTTCGATGACAGCGAAGGTGCGCCGAGCGAATCGATGCCGGAACCGCAGCTGATCGGCGGCGCGAAGGACGAGCAGGTACACTGATACCGGCTTCCGGCTTCCGGCTTCCGGCTTCCGGCTACCGCTCCAGATTCGGCTTCGGGCTTGCGCGATGCCTCTCGCACGATTACAGAAGATCCTCTCGACGGCTGGCGTCTCGTCGCGGCGCGCGTCCGAATCGCTGATCACCGAAGGACGGGTCACCGTCAACGGTGCAACAGTGACGGAGCTCGGATCGAAAGCGGATCCCGAGGTCGACGACATCCGCGTCGACGGGCGCCGCGTGAAGACCGCCACCGCCCGCCGCTACATCCTGATGTACAAGCCGCGCGGGTATATCACCAGCCGGTCAGATCCTCAGCAGCGTCCAACGGTGATCGACCTCCTCGCGAAGGGTGGCGTGCGGGATTACGTGTATCCGGTAGGCCGTCTTGACTACGAATCAGAAGGTCTACTGATCCTGACGAGCGACGGCGAGCTGGCCGAGCGCCTGATGCACCCGAGCCACGGTGTCGCACGCGAGTACCAGGCGCGAGTACGCGGCGTTCCTGACCGACATGCGCTCGACCGGCTGTCGAATGGCGTCGCGCTCGATGGGCGCAAGACTTCGCATGCGGACGTCACCATAGAGAAAGTCATTGAATCGCAGGGCGGCGATGACGCGGTGCTGTCGATCGTGCTTCACGAAGGGCGTAACCGGCAGGTACGCCGCATGTGCGAAGCGGTCGGCCACCCGGTCGTCCGTCTGCGTCGTGTGCGGATCGGCCCGATTCGCGACGAGCACATCCGTCCCGGCGAGTTCCGCGATCTCGACGACCGCGAGGTCGCCGCGCTCCGGCGCGTCGCGCGGCGCGAGGGCGGAGATGGTGGATGGCAGATGGCAAATGGTAAACGCCGCCCTGTCGTCAGTGTTCGTCGAGCAGGTCAGTCCAGAAGTGAACGAGACTCCAAACGGCGAGTGCCGCGGCGGAGCGGTCCACCTCGGCGTGGGTGATCAGAGGCGTCGCGAGCTGTTTCACCTCCACGCCGCGTGAACGGAGTGTCTCGGCGAGCAGTTGCGATTCCTCCGCCGGGATGACGTTGTCTTCCGTTCCGTGCAGCAGGTAGACGGGGCACTTCGGCGTGGATCTATCCGGCGAAAGCGCGTCGTCGTTTCCGAGGTGCGCTACGTGCGGCAGCAGCAGCGGCCCCAGACGCGCGACATCGCGTTCGTTCACGTACTGCATCAAGGTGCGCGCGGGTTCCGCAAGAGAGTCGGCCATGGTCCGAGCGCGTGCGAATTCGATCTGCGCCTGTGCCTTGTCCCACATGTAGACGTGCGAGGCGTGCAGGAACGCGAGAATGGCTTCGCGGAGGGGCTGCACCTGCGCGGATGGCACCATCCGATCCGCGACGCCGAGCAGGATGATCGCGATCCCGTAGTCGTGCGGAGCACGGGTGGTGCCGTTGCGTAAATGGCCCGTACAGAGGTACCGCAGCGTTCTTGGAAGATCGCCATGTCCGCCGAACGACAACACGAACGCAATCCTGGGCGCGAGCGATGGACGTGATGCGGCGACGATCGCGAGGCCTCCCGCGAAGCTGATGCCCATCAGCGCGACGCGTCCATCGGGGGCGAATCCGCTGGACGCCGACAGCCACAGGCCCGCATCCTCGATCATGTCGGTGGTGCGCGGTGTGATGCTGTAGTTTTTCAGGTCTGGCAGTTCGGCCGTCACGACGATCCGCCCCATCGAGGCGACGTCGCGGGCGAACTGGATGAGGCGTGGTTCGTCGATCCCTCCCGCATGCACGCCGGGCACCAGGAGCGACGGCGGCGCTCGCAGCGAGTCCGCCGAAATGGGGCGACCGTCAGACATTGGCTGGTAGAGGCGAGCGCGCAGCGACCCGCCGCGCCAGGGGATCTGCGCTTCGGACTCCGCGAGATCGCTGGTCGTCCACTCGGCGACGGTGCGTGCCGGGCCCTGCATTCCCGCCGCCTGGATGACGAACGCCGCGCCCCTCGCGTAGTCGCCGCCCCCAAACGCGAGCAGCGCCAGCAGCGGGACGGTGGCGAGCCCGAGGAGTTTCCGCCGGTGGCGCATCGCCGGAGATAATACCTGTTGATCTCATGACACCGACCCCGGCCAGTCAGCCTCTCATCGTCGCGATCGACGGGCCATCGGGTGCAGGCAAGGGAACGATCGCGCGCGAAGTTGCGGCGCGACTCAAATACCGGCACGTCGACACCGGCGCGATGTATCGCGCAGTCGGCTGGAAGGCGGTGAAGGAAGGCCTCGATCTTTCCGACGAGGAGGCGCTGGCGGCACTCGCCTCGCGCGCCAGGATCGTGGTCGGCGACGGCGTGATCACGGTGGATGGTCACGACGTGCGGTCGGCGATCCGCACGCCGGAGATCGATGCCGCCGCGACCGCTGTCGCACGGCAGCCGCGTGTTCGTGAGGTGCTCATCGCGCAGCAGCGTGAAATGGGGGCGGGCGGGGGAGTCGTCATGGAAGGGCGGGACATTGGCACGGTGGTTTTTCCCGGCGCGCCCGTGAAGATCTACCTCGACGCGTCCCCTGAGG
>DATLLF010000310.1:0-14264 GCA_035537955.1 Vicinamibacterales bacterium
CACTCGCGTGCGGCCTCACTGCGCGCTCGCGGTCGCCTTCGGCGACTCCCCTCCGGCGCTCGCTTGCGGCCGCCGGCGCTGCTGCTTTTCTTCGCCGCACTCGCGTGCGGCCTCACTGCGCGCTCGCGGTCGCCTTCGGCGACTCCCCTCCGGCGCTCGCTTGCGGCCGCCGGCGCTGCTGCTTTTCTTCGCCGCACTCGCGTGCGGCCTCACTGCAGCGCGCCGAGGACTTCGGCGACCCTCCTACGATTGACAAGCCACGCGAAGGTTGCGCGCCGCAGCGGCGCAGCCGCGAAGGCGGGCCTTCCGTTCTTCGCCGACTCCATCCTTCGCCTCCGTGCACGAGCACCGCTCCAGCAGCAGCAGCTCGAAGCACTCAGCACCCGCACTCAGCACTCAGCACCAACACTTGAACGAGCGCGCGAGCCGAGCACGTTTATCGCGTCCAGTAATACGCCCGCCCCTGGCTCCAGTTGACAGCGAACACCAGCGGCCCTGATCTCGCGTAATACGCGCGGAGCCCGGTGATCTTCGCGCGTTCGGCGTCTATCTCCCCGCGCAGGAGCAGCGGCCACCACTCGATCCGCCCCGGTACGTCCATGACGGTGCCCGCCAGGGAGATCTCCTCGGGCTGCAGGATGGCGCGGAGCTCGTCGCCGCCATCCGGAGGAAAGTTGAATAGGCCCCAGCGCTGATGTCCGTTCACGGCGTATGCGGCACGGAGCTCGTACGCGTTGGCGGGCAGGATGGAGGGGACGTAGCCCTTCTCCATCGCGCCGGCGCTGCGGGCCTCGTTCACCGTGGCATACGTTGCGGTCTGCACGTTCCGTCCCGTGCAGGAGGCGAGAGCGAACGCGACGCAGACGACGGCTAAACGAGCTTTTTCCATGTCAGCGTGTGTTGCACCGGGGCCCCGCCTTTCAGGACCTCGGTGGACAGGATCAGCAGGTCGCCGTCGAATCGCATGCGTCGCACCTGGTCGCCGCCTACCCAGCCGGGATTCAATGCACCGTGAACGTGATGCACGACGGAGTCGCCGGCCGCGTTCACTTCATACGTCCCGAAATACGCAATGTATCCGGCATATGCCGACCTGACTTCCTGAGCGCCCCACTGGGCGGGCGCGACCGCGAGCCGGCCCGGACGCATCACCTGCCCTGCCATGTTGCCGCGCGCGTCGTAACTCAGTCGTCCGATCGCATCGCCGTACGGCTTGCCGCGCGAGCCATCAGGATGCTCGGTTATGTACGACACCAGCGTCCAGTTGCCCACGAGTCGCATCACAGCCATCCGCCGTACAGCTCCGGACGGCGGTGCTGCAGAAACAGCCGGCGTGCATGTGAAACGGCAGCGTCGCCCAGGGTGACGTCTGCGGTGAGGATCGCATCCTGCATCGCCGGCGCGCGGGCAATCACCCGTCCATCAGGCGCGCACACGAACGACTCGCCGGAGAACTTCAGACAGTCCTCTTCACCTACGCGGTTGCATAGCGCGACGAAGTAGCCGTTCTGAAAGGCAGCCACCTGCATCTCGGCTTCATACAGCCCGTCCGGCCACTCACCGACCGCGCCCGCCTGCGGCACGACGACGAGCTCCGCGCCCGCCACCGCCAGCGCGCGCATGTACTCCGGATAATGGCGGTCGTAGCAGATCGCCACGCCGATGCGTCCCGCCCGGGTGCGGTAGACGGGCGCGCCGGTGTCGCCCGGGGTGTAGTAACCCTGCTCGTGGAAGCAGGGATAGTCGGTGATGTGGATCATCCGCGTGGTGCCGAGGAGCGAGCCGTCCGCATCGATCACGGGCGACGAGTCGAAGGCCCGCGCTCCGTCGCGCTCGTACAGGTTCAGGATGACGACGACGCCGAGCTCGCGCGCCTTTCGCGAGAACTCCTCTGTGGTGGGACCAGGAATCGTTTCCGCCAGCGTCAGCGGATCACCGGTGGCGGGCGTCTGTGGATGGAAGCGCTCGAATGCCAGCTCCGCGAACGCGATCACTTCCGCGCCGCCGCGCGCAGCTTCTTCGAATGCAACGAGCGCCCGGCGGACGTTCGCGCGCTTGTCGACCTCCGCTCGCTGCTGAATCAGTGCAACCCGCATCCTGAAAGGCTATCAGCATTGCGCACTGACCTGATTACTTCGCATTACTTGTTTACTCCCCTTGTGCCCTTACTTCGCAGTCGGTATTCAGACGTCCGCATTGCCGCGTCAGCTCAAACGCTTTCCCATCGGCGGGCCAACAGTCGCGCGCCCGTGAAGAACGCGACGGTGAGCGCAACCAGCACGAGCACCTGCGGCCACAGCTGCCACAACGCCGCCTCGCGCCAGAACACCTTCAGATACCCGTCCAGCGCCCACCCGTTGAACGTCAGCAGCCCGAACTTCTGCATCGTCTCGCTCATGAGGAACCGCGGGAACATGCTGCCGCCGAGCGCCGACATCGTGAGGATCAGAATCGTCGAGAACCCGGACAGCTGCGCGCGGCTCTTCGCGATCGTGGCAAGCACCAGCCCCAGCGCCGCCGCTGCTCCAGCCGTGACCGCGGTCATCACAACGAATCCCGGGAGGTGGGAGAACAAGGGCAGGCCGAACATCAGCCGTCCCCAGAGAAACATGACGGTGAGCTGCGCGGCACCGACGAGCGCGAGGAACAACCACTTGCCGAGCAGCAGCTGGAACATGCCGAGACGCGTCGAGAGCAGGCGCTCCAGGGTGCCCGCCTCCTGTTCGTCGAGCAACGCGCCACCGGCGCCGGCTACGCAGGAGAACAGCAGGAACATCACGCCGATGCCGGCGGCATAGAACGAGATGAGCGATCCGCGTCGCGTGCCGCTCGCCATGACGTCGACCACCTCGGTGGTGAGCATCATTCCGCTCGTATCGTTGCCGGCCGCTGCCGGTGCCTGCGCCTCCGTCTTGAGTCGCGGGAGCCACTCGTCTATGGCCTGACGCTGCTGCGGTGTGAGCGCGCCGGCATGCTGCTCGAACTGCTTCATGCCGCCGCGCATCATCAGATCGGGCGCCGCGGTCATCGTCACCTTCTGCAGCAGTCCGAGGACCATCTGCGGCGCGATGCGGTCGGATACATCCGCCAGCAGCTGGATCTTTGCCGCGGATCCGAATCCCGCGGCGCCGAAACTCTCTCCGGTCCCAGCGGGAATCACGACGGTGACCGGCACATCGCCGTTCTTCACGAGCTGCTCACCACTCTGACGGTCGAGCGCGACGCCATCATCAGTCGCGTGCCGCACCCGTAACGCGGTCTCCTTTTCGAGGCCGGCGATGATGCGCGCGCTCAGTTCCGAGTGGTCTTCGTCGACCACGCCGACTCGGATTCGCGACGTACCGTCGCCCTGCCCGCCAAATACCGAGGCGAAGATTGAGAAGAACACGATCGGGAGCAAGAAGGTCAGGGCTTGCGCCACGCGGTCGCGCCTGAGATTCAGCCATCCCGCTTTCAGCAGCGTGCCGATCATTCCCTGAGCTCCCTTCCCGTCAAGTGGATGAACACGGCCTGCAGGCTCGGGCCTCTCACCTCGACATCGTCAACGACGTCGCCGGCGTCGCGCACCCTGGCGAGCAGCGCAGGCAGGTCCGCGGCAACGTCGCGCATGCGCGCATTGACGACCTCGCCGCTGGCCAGCCGCAGCGTCACCTGACGGTCCTTGCCGACCGTCTGATCGACGAGTTCCGGCAGGGCGCCGCCGGCGATCACCCGGCCGTGGTCGATGATCAGGATTCGCGAACAGCGCGCCTCTGCTTCTTCGAGGTGATGGGTGGTGAGCAGCAGCGACACGCCATCGGCCATCAGCGACGCGAGCATGTCGTAGATGCGATCCCGGCTTTGCGGGTCGACGCCAACCGTGGGCTCGTCGAGCAGCACGACCCGCGGTCGATGCACGATGCCGCACGCGATGTTCAGCCGGCGGCGCATCCCGCCCGAAAACTTGCTCACCGGCTCCGCTGCACGGTCGCTCAACCCGGTGTGCTCCAGCGCCCATGCGATCTGCTTCTTCCGCTCGAGCCCCGACAATCCTTGAAGCGCGCCGAAGATCTCGAGATTCTCGCGCGCGGACATCAGCGGATACACGGCGATCTCCTGCGGGACGATGCCGAGGGCGGGGTGAGTGTGGCCTTTTCTCAGCGGCTCGTCGAAGATGCGGACCTCGCCGCCGTCGAGTCTCAAGCGGCCGGCGATGGCGCGGATCACTGTGGTTTTGCCCGCGCCATTCGGTCCAAGCAATCCGAGCAGTTCCCCCTGGCGAAGCTCGAAGCTGGCCCCGTCCAGCGCGGTGACTGCGCCGAACGACTTCCTGGCGCCGCTGACTGTGAGAACTGTCATGCGCCTACTCTACGCATCGAGACCAGCGGCGTTCGCGCCTTCCGGTGAATGGCGGGTGCCAGCCGGTAGCTGGCGTGAATGCGGCGGACGCGCTACGTATGACCCTTCTCTTTGAGTCGTTTCCGCAGGGCCTTTCCCATCACTCTGGCGTTGCGTTTATCTTCGATCAACGCGCGTGCATCGAGCTGGCGCTCCTGGTGTTCGCGCTCGGCGGCAAGCTTGTGGAAGCTGTCGAGGCGAGCGGCAGGCACTGCTCCAGACGCGACCGCCGCGCGCACCGCGCATCCCGGTTCCTGCAGGTGACGGCAGTCCCGGAATCTGCATGATTCGGCAGCCGAGACGATGTCGGCGAACGTGTCTCCGAGCGCATCGCCTGATTCCCACAACTGCAGTTCGCGCATTCCAGGCGTATCGATGAGGATCCCGCCACTCTCGAGCAGCACAAGCTGCCGTGCCGTGCTCGTGTGACGCCCACGGTTGTCGGTCACGCGAACGTCCTGCGTTCGCAACAGATCGAACCCCACGAGACGGTTGACGATCGTCGACTTTCCGACCCCCGACGAGCCAAGCAGCGCGGCTGTGCATCCGACAGAGAGATACTGGCGGACCACGTCGAGGGTTTGTGGATCCCGCGCTGACAGCGCGTGAACATCTACGCCAGGAGCGATCGCGCGAACGTGATCGGCGTATTGCTCCGGCGCATCCACGAGATCCGCCTTGTTCAGCAGGATGACGGGAGTTGCGCCGCTCTCCCACGCGACGACGAGATATCGCTCGAGCCGCCTCGGGTTGAAATCCCGATCGAGTCCTCCCACGAGGAAGACAACGTCGATGTTCGCGGCAACGACTTGTTCTTCGGTGGCGTCACCAGCGGCGTGGCGCGAGAAACGGCTGACTCTCGGGAGAACCGCGTGGATGCGGGCCTCACCGTCGGACACGGGCTCGAGGGCGACCCAGTCGCCGACGGCAGGAAACTCCGAGCGGATCGCGGCGCGGTGGCGCAGCCGTCCGGAGACGCGCGCCAGCGTCTCCCCGTCTTCAATGGCAACGCGATAAATATGCGTGTGCTCAAGAACGACTCGTGCCGGAATACGGCCGGCCCCCGCGGTCTCCGCGAACGCAGCGGCGAAGCGGTCGTTCCAACCGTACTTCTCGAGACGGGAGCTCACAGCCGGAATGATTACATGGATGGTGTCGACACCTTCGTCAGGCAGCGCAGGACCTCGGCGACACTCCACGCCTGCGCCACGCAGCCGCGCGGCACGTACGGACTCTCGGCATCGAAGATCTCGCTGATCGATCCCACACACGCTTCGGTCAGGTGCTGCTCGAAGCCGTCGAGCAGCTCCCGCGCGCCGCCGACATCGTCGGGATACACCTTGAGCCAGGCGTCGGTGAATGGGCCGATCAGCCACCCCCACACGGTTCCCTGGTGGTAGGCGGCGTCGCGCGACCGAAGATCGCCGTAGTACTTTTCCTTGTAATCAGGGTGCCCGGGAGCGAGCGACCTGAGACCGACGGGTGTGAGCAGCTTCTGCCGGACGACATTCATGACCGGCTCCCAGCGGGCGCGGGCGAGCACGGGATGATCGAGCGAGATCGCCAGGACCTGATTCGGCCGGCACGCAGCATCATCGCCACTGTCGCCGTCGACGACATCGAACAGGTGGCCAGCGGTCTCGCACCAGAAACGCTGGTTGAACGAATCGCGCACGCGATCCGCGTGCCCCGCGATGCCTAGTCCGTCGTCATCCATGCCGACTTCCCCGAGCCAGGCGGCAAGAATACGGAGCGCGTTGTACCACAGCGCATTGATCTCGACCGCCTTGCCGCGGCGCGGCGTCACAACCCAGTCGTCGACCTTCGCGTCCATCCACGTCAGCTGATATCCCTCGGCACCCTGGCGGAGCAGCCCGTCGACAGGATCGACGCCGATGCCGAATCGTGTGCCGTTGATGTGGCGGCGCGCGATCTCGAGGAACGTGGGCAGCAGACGACGCAGCGTCTCCACGTCGCCGGTGGCGCGAACGTATCGCTCGACGGCATGGAAGAACCAGAGCGTGGCATCGGCCGTGTGATAGAGGCCTTCACGGGCACCGTCCGGGAACATGTTTGGAATGAGACCGTCGCGAACGTAGTGAGCGAACGTCCGCAGAATGTATCCCGCCTCACGGAAGCGTCCGGTGCAGAGCCCCAGCCCTTCCAGGCTGATCATCGTGTCGCGGCCCCAGTCGGTGAACCAGTGATAGCCCGCGATGATCGTGCGTATTTCCTCACCGGCCGCTTTCGCGCGCGCCGATTCCTCGATGCGGCCCGCGGGCGTGATGATGAACTGATCGGCCGCCAGGACCAGGTCGATCCCGAACTGGCTGCCCGCTGCCGGTCCGGCAATGGTGAGGAGACTGCGGCGGCGCAGCGCCTCCGCGTCGAACGCTTCCAGGGGATCGAGCGCGTGAATTGTTTCCCATGACTCGGTTGACGCGACGAGCGTCACCGGCCGGTCCGCTTGAATGTCCGCACGTACGTATCCCGGACTCCAGAGGGCGCCTACGGACTCGTAGCCGCGCAAGGCCTCCATCTGGTAGGGGACGTCCGCCTTGCCGCGAACATCCAGCGTCAAAGCAGCGGCGGGTCCATGGACCATGAGGCGGAGCGCTGGGAACTCACCGCTCGAGCACAGCTCGTAGCCCTGCTCGGAGGCCGTGAGCGTGTACTTCAGGTTCGAGGAAGCGTCGACAGGCGCTTCATACGGACGGAAGTGAACGGAGGGTCTGAGCGTGAGCCGCACCGCGCCGTCGCCGGAGAGCAGCCGGTAGGTGATGTGAACCGTGTTCTGCCCGTGCGGCATGGTCACGCGCTTCTCCAGCTCCACGCCGCCGAACACGTAACGCCAGACGGGCAGGCCCAGCTCGAGCGAGAACTCGGCGAGATGACTCGTCCGGTCGGCCGCATTCGGACCCGCCACTTCGTCCTCGTCGCCGAGCCACAGCGGATCGCTTCCACGGATCCTGACGCGTTCGAGAAGATGGTTCAGCATCACGACTCGTCCAAGCGGGGCGGGAAGCGCGGCGACGAGCAGACCGTGATAGCGGCGCGTCACCACGCCCGCGACGGTTCCGGACGCGTAGCCCCCCAGGCCGTTGGTGACGAGCCACTCACGGCGTGGCATGGGTGCATGTGGCTCGACGTCACGAGGACGCACGAGTCGTCGGGTGAGATCGGTGGTCATCGAGAGGGTTCAAGTGCCGTGAGCAGCAGCGCGCATTCTCCGGGGATGCGCCATTGCCCGTCTGTGTTCACAGGAGCAGTTCCCTGCCCGCCATATCGCGGCGCCTCGCTGCTCCACGTCAACACCCAGTCGCCGTCTGCCGGCGGCGCGAGGAGCGGCTCCGGGCAAGGCGTGACATCGAGATCGCAGCCCAGGTTCACGAGCAGCAGGCGATCACCTGCATCGCCGCCGAAGTAGCGGATCACGAGCGCTTCCGGTACGACGACAGCACCATCGATTCGCGCGCGCCCGCCGCCGATCACGGCATCACCGCGGCGCAGGGCGATCAGATCCTCATGAAGGAGCCGTGCCTCCGCGTGCGCATCACGTTCGGATTGATCCAGCTTGCATCGCTCGAACTGCTGACGGTCAGTCGGTGAAGGCAGTCGTCCGCTCACTGCTGGATCTTTCAAGCTGTCGAACTGTGCGAGAAATTCACGGCGTCCGCTGCGAATCGACTCCTGCAGCTCCTTTTTGTGATCGGCGAAGTACAGGAAGGGCGCCGACGAATTGAACTCCTGCCCCTGAAACAACAGCGGCGTCGCCGGACCGAGCAGCAGCAACGCGGTCATCGCGCGCAGGCGCCCTGGAGACGTCAGCTGATGCAGCCGGCGGCCGAATGCGGAGTTCGCCACCTGGTCGTGATTCTCGAGAAAGGCGACGAACGCGCAGTGCGGAAGATCGAGCGCCGGCCTGCCCCGGCGCTGGTTCTGCCAGGAATAGTGCTGCCCTTGGTACAGGAAGCCGTACTTCGCACACGAGATCAGCTCCTGCGTGGATCCCTTGTAGTCGCTGTAATAGGCTTCCCGCCTGCCGGTCAGCGCCACGACAGAGGTGTGGTGGAAGTCGTCGTTCCACAGCGCGTCGAGGCCGTAGCCGCCCTTGGCGGGATCACGCACGAGTCTGCCCTGCTGCGGCTCGTTCTCTGCGACGAGATACACACCGCGTGTGCCGGCGGCTTCGCGCGCGCGCGCCGCGATCGAACGCAGCACGTGCTCGCTCGACTGATCATGGATGTCCTGCGTCGCATCGAGTCGCAGGCCGTCGAAGTGATACTCGTGGATCCAGTACGCGGCATTGGCCACGAAGAACTCGCGCGCGGGCCACGGGCCTTCGAAGTTGATCGCGCGACCCCAGTCGTTCTCGTGCTTATCAGTGAAGTAGTCCGGCGAGAATTCCTCGAGGTAGTTTCCGTCCGGCCCGACGTGGTTGTAAACGACATCGAGAATGATGCCGATCCCGAGCGCGTGCGCTCGATCGACGAACTCCCGGAGATCGTCGGGCTCGCCGTACAGATGACTCGGCGCATAGAGGTCGACGCCGTCGTAGCCCCAGCCGAACGCTCCAGCGAACTCACACACGGGCATCATCTCGATGATGCTGATGCCCAGGCGTGCGAGCGCGGGAAGGTGCTCGATCGCAGCTCGCCACGTTCCTGCGTGCGTGAACGTGCCGACGTGCATCTCGTAGAGAATCTGGCCCTCTCGGCGAACGCCTCGCCAGGCCGCGTCAGTCCACGTGAAGGGAGTCGGATCGACAATCTGCGACGCCCCGTGCGGGCCTTCCGGCTGAAATCGCGAGCAGGGATCCGGGCGCAGCTGATTACCGTCCAGACAGAACCAGTAGCGATCTCCCGTGCGAAGTTCGCGGATCAGCGCAGACCAGTAACCATCTTCCTCGGGCTCGAGGGGCCAGCGCGCGCCTTCATCGGCGCGGACGACTTCGATCTGCGTGCGATTCGGGGCCCACACACGAACGTGGACACCCGTTCCGGCAATCACTTCGGCTCCGGCGGGGAAACGACGGCTGACCGCTGACACGCGCTCGTCGTTCATCGTTCGGCGCGCCGTCGCTCTCGCCCTGCAAGGCGGACGATCTCCGAAGTCAGAACGGCCGGTTCGACAGGTCTGGGCACGTCGCGCTGGACGTCCGCGAGCAGGTCGCGCAGTCGCTCGTCGGTCCGCGCCACTGATGTGAGTGCCACGGCAGGGATGCGGCCACCGCGTTCGGCTTCGAGCGACTGCACCTTGCCGACCAGCACGTAGAAGCTGTGCTCGGGTGAAACACTGTCGCTCACGAGCACGTCGGGCCGCCACGTCTCGAGGGACTGAAGGGCGTCGGCGACGGTCCCCACGGTCTGGACCACGGCGCCACCCTTGTGCAGAACGGTGCGCAGCAGATCACGTCCCTCGGCGTCATGATCGAGGACGAGTACCCGCAGCCCCTCGAGTACGAGCCGGTTGCCATTCCCCGCCGCTCCGGTCGCGGCCACCGCGATCGCCACCGGCGGCTCGATGGCGTGCAGAGGAAAGCGAGCCATGAAGATCGCGCCGCTGCCGTCTTCGCGGTTACGCGCTTCGATTTCTCCACCATGAAGCTCCACCAGCTCCCTCACCAGCGCGAGCCCGACGCCAAGCCCTCCAGCCTTGCGCGTCGGCGACGCGTCTGCCTGTGTGAACCGGTCGAACACACGCGGCAGGAACTGCGGATCGATGCCGGGTCCGTTGTCACGGACGATGAGGCGCGCGTCTCTCCCCAACGCGTCGACCGCGATTTCGACCTTGCCGCCGCGCTGCGAGAATTTCACCGCGTTGGCGAGGAGCTGCCAGGCGATCTGCCGCAGGCGAGCGGGATCCCCCTGAACGATCACCCGCTCGCGCGGCAGCGCCGCTTCGATCCGGACCTCCTTCGCGCTGGCCGCCAGCATCGTCGATCGCACGGCCTGACGTGCTGACTCGTTGAGGTGCGTCGGCCGCGGATCAAGCTGGAGCTTGCCCGTCAGCGCTTTCGAAACATCGAGCAGGTCCGATGTGAGCTGCGCCTGGAGTCGCACGTTCCGTTCGATGGATTCGAGCCCTCGAGCTGCCGTCTCCTCTTCCAGCTTGGCCGTTCGCAACAGATGGACCCAGCCGAGTACTGAATTCAGAGGTGTTCTGAGCTCGTGTGAGATGGTGGCGAGAAACTCGTCTTTCATGCGATTCGCCGATTCAGCGTGCGTCATCGCGACCTGCGCCTCGCGTGCTCGCGTATCTGCCGCGCGCTGCATTCGGCGGAGTTCGGCGACGACAGCGGTGATCAGGAGGGCGTGAATGAGAAAGAGCGCAAGGTGGACCTGGCTCGTTCCCTCCGAGTACTGCACGCGGAACGAGCCCAGTACGGCAGCGATGAGAGTCGCACCCAACGCCGCGACCGACCCTGCGAACCACGCGACCGCCATGATCGCCGTCCCCAGCAGAATGAACTGACCGCCGTTGTCGAGTGTCGCGCCGACAAAGCGGTCGAGCAGGAAGACGGCCACCATCACCAGAGCGGCAACCATCCGGCGCGCTGGTAGGGAGAAGCCCGGAAACGGGTAGACCGTATCGTCGACTCGCATGGCCATCCTGGGAAGTCGCAACGGCCGTGCCACGAACCGACGCAAGGTAGGTCGGCGTAATCACCAGTCTTATTCGGCGGGCGGCTCGGCTGTTCGTTCGTCAGGACGGCCCGGCGCCGACTCCACTGCGGCGGCGGCATCCGAGTCAGGCAGGTCCGTGACCGTCATCCGCGCGGCACGCTCGGCGGACTCAGAGGGTACCGGTGTCGAGGCGTGCGTGACACCGAGTATCTGGTCGACCAGACCGTATTCGAGTGCCCGCATGGAGTCGAGATAAAAGTCGTTGCGCTTGGTATCGCGAATGATCTGGCGGAGCGGCTTTCCGGATCGCGCCGACAGGATTCGGTAGATCTGACTCTGCATCTGCTTGAGCCGTTCGAGGTGCTGCGCGGCCGCCGTCGTGGATTGCCACCCGGCCCACTTGGCGGGTTCGTGGATCATGATCCACGAGTGCGGAAAGCAAACCCGACGTCCGGGACTGGCCGCCTGCAACACGACCGATCCCATCGAGTAGGCCATGCCCTGGACAACGATCGTGACCTGGCGTCCTTCCGACACGACCTGGAGTATCGCGTCGTGCAGCGCGAGACCGTCGGTGACGTTCCCTCCGGCGGTATTGAGATAAAGCGTGATGGGTGCCCGGCTCTCGCTCGCGAGCTCACGAATGCGCTCGATCGCCGCGCGAGCGGTGTCTTTCTCGATATCGCCGATCAAGTAGACATCGCGCAGCCGTTCGCTCTGCTCCTTTCGCAGAGCGGCCTTGACCGCGTCGATCAGTTCGCCGATGAGTCGGTCGCTGAACTCACCCATATGGCTCGAGCGCTCGCATTCCGCGTGCCGAGGTCGATGGTAGATCGGCTCGCGATGAAAATGCTCTAAACCAGAAGCCCCGCTGTTTCGTCCAATTGCACGTTCGACCCCGGGATCGAGCGCGGGATCGATGTCGAGCAGCTGTCCGATTCCGGGACGATAACGTGTCACAGGCGGTCATCGTGGCAATTGGCCTCAGAGTCGCAATGACCGCAACTGCTTGCAGCGAAAGTAAATAGCGTCCACGTGAACCGTGGCACCGTGTTTGGTTAATCTGGTGTGACCGGGTGTCTATCTCGTTATCCGGGTTCAAGCCAGAGGCGTTAAATGGTCGACATTGCACGTTCCCCCTCCGTCGCTAAAAAGAAAAAGATCAAGCGCGCCGCGATGGCGACTGCTGGGCTGATCGTCATCATCCTGATCACGGTCGGGGTTTCGCGTCTGAAACCGGCGGCCCCCTCCGTCGACCGTGCCGCCGTGTGGGTCGACACCGTCAAACGTGGACCGATGCTCCGGCTTGTCCGCGGGTCCGGCACGCTCGTGCCCGAAGATATCCGCTGGATCAACACGACCACGCAAGGGCGCGTCGAGCGGATCGTACTGCGGCCGGGCGCCACGGTAACGCCAACCACCGTCGTTCTGGTCCTGACCAATCCCGAGCTCGAACAATCGGTCATGGACGCGCAGCTCGCCCATGCCTCTGCGATCGCGAACTACACCAACCGCAAGACCGAGCTCGAACGCGCGATGCTCGATCAGCAGTCGCAGCTCGCGGCGATCGAAACCCAGTACAACAACTCGGCGCTGAACCTCGAGGCACAGGAGGCCCTGTTGAAGGAGGGTCTCGTCTCGGAGCTCACGGTCAAGCAGATCCGCGCTGGAACGAAGGATCTCAAGAACCGGCTGGAGATTGCGCAGCAGCAGTTCGAGATGACCAAGAACGGGATCAAGTCCCAGCTCGCGCCACAGCAGGCGGAGGTGGACCAGCGTCGCGCCCAATATGAGCTGCGCGTGCGTCAGCTCGACGATCTGAAGGTAAAGGCCGGTATGAACGGCGTGCTTTCGCAGGTGCCGGTCGAAGTCGGCCAGCAGGTCGGTCCGGGCACCAACCTCGCGCGAGTGGCGGATCCCACGAAGTTGAAGGCGGAGGTCCGCATCGCGGAAACGCAGACCAAAGACATCCGCATCGGGCAGGTTGCCGAAGTGGACACCCGCAATGGCATCATCCCGGGTCGCGTCATGCGCATCGATCCGACGGCAACCGGCGGCACGGTCGGCGTTGACATTTCGCTCGAAGGCGATCTGCCCCCCGGCGCGCGTCCCGACTTGAGTGTGGACGGTACGATCACCCTCGAGAAGCTTCCCGACGTCATCAAGGTGGGCCGCCCTGCCTTCGGTCAGGAAAACAGCACCGTGATGCTGTTCAAGCTGGATGGCAACGGCGAAGCGCACCGGATCCAAGTCAAGCTTGGCCGCACCTCGGTCAACGAAATCGAGATCCTCGAGGGGCTTCAGCCTGGCGATCAGGTGATCCTCTCCGACATGTCAGCGCAGGACGCATACGACCGGATCCGACTGAATCAGTGAACGAGCGGCGGAGGCTTGCTGCCGCCGATTCAACAAGGAGCAACGATGACCAGTTCAGGGCAGACGCTGATCCATCTCGATGGCGTGACGAAGGTGTTCTTCACCGACGAAGTCGAGACCCACGCACTCGCCGGTATTCACCTCGAGATCAAGAGCGGCGAGTACATCGCCATTGCCGGGCCCTCGGGCTGCGGGAAGTCGACGCTCCTTTCCATCCTGGGGTTGCTCGACTCCCCCACGGAAGGGAAGTACATCCTCAACGGCAAGTCGGTTGCGGATCTTCCGCTTTCCGAGCGCGCGCGCGTGCGCAATCGTGAGATCGGCTTCATCTTCCAGAGCTTCAATCTGATCGGCGACCTGAACGTCTACGAGAACGTCGAGCTGCCGCTCACCTACCGCGGCATGAAGTCGGCCGAGCGCAAGGAGCGCGTCATGGCGGCGCTCGAGAAGGTCGGCATGGCGCACCGCGCCAAGCACCTGCCCAGCCAGCTCTCGGGCGGTCAGCAGCAGCGCGTGGCCGTCGCCCGCGCCGTCGCCGGGTCCCCCTCGATCCTGCTGGCGGACGAGCCGACCGGAAACCTCGACTCGAAGAACGGTGAGGCGGTCATGGAGCTGCTCCGCGAGCTGCACCGTGAAGGCGCGACGATCTGCATGGTCACGCACGATCCGCGCTACGCGCGGCACGCCGACCGCTCCATCCACCTGTTCGACGGCCGCGTCGTTGAAGAGGACGGCAGTGGCGGCAAGCGCGCCGAGAGGGAGCTCGAAGAGAGCGGCTTCCACATCGAGCACTAGGAACAATGCTGAAGGCTGAAGGCTGAATGCTGAAGTAAGGAACAATAGGACCTTCAGCATTAATTCAGCATTCAGCATTCGACCTTCAGC
>DATLLF010000311.1:0-2015 GCA_035537955.1 Vicinamibacterales bacterium
GCCGTCGGGGGTATTCAAGTCGATCGTCGAAAGAGGCGCGGCCACGTAGAACGGGATCGAGTGCTCCTTCGCCAGTACCGCCACGCCGTAGGTCCCGATCTTGTTGGCCACGTCGCCGTTGGCGGCAATCCGATCGGCGCCGACGACGACCAGATCGACGTTTCCGAGACGCATCATCGACGCCGCCATGTTGTCGGTGATGACAGTGGTCTTGATGCCGTCCTTCACCAGCTCCCATGCTGTGAGCCGTGCGCCCTGCAGGAACGGCCGCGTTTCGTCGGCGAGCACCGCGACGTTCTTGCCGGCCTCCGCTGCAGCGCGAATCACGCCCAGCGCCGTACCGTAGCCGGCGGTCGCCAGCGCACCCGCGTTGCAATGCGTCAGGATGCGCGCCTCGTGAGGAACGAGCTCGGCGCCGAACGCGCCCATGTCGCGGCAGCTCTGGACGTCCTCGTCGTGAATCTTCAACGCGTCCGCGAGGAGCCGGTCCTTCAACTCGGTCACGGAAGCGCCGCCCTGCGCCGCCTCGGCAAAGGTGTGCTTCATCCGCTCGATGGCCCAGAACAGATTGACCGCGGTCGGGCGCGTCGCCGCCATCAGATCGCAGAGCTTCTGAAACTCGGTGGTGAACTGCTTGGTGCCAGTGGCCTTGCTGCGGCGCATGCCGAGCGCGAGGCCCATCGCGGCCGCGACGCCAATCGCCGGCGCACCACGGATCACCATCGTTTTGATCGCTTTCGCGACTTCATTCGCCGTGCGGCAGGTGACGTACACCTCAGTCACAGGCAGTTTTCGCTGGTCGATCATCACGACCGCGTCGTCTTTCCATTCGATTGTGGGTAGCACTGGAGGCGATGATATCAGGCCTATAATCCGTCCAGATTTCGAGGAGGCTGTATGACGCGTGCACGCCAATCGGGCATCGCGATCGCCCTCGCACTGGCATCACTCTCGCCCGTCGTGGCCGACGACCAGCAACCGGCACCAGCGCGGACCGCTCGAGGAAGTGTGTGGGTCATGCCGCGCCTGGCGGACGGCCGACCGGATCTCGAGGGCACGTGGGAGAACAACAGCGCCACGCCGCTCGAGCGTCCGAAGCAGTTCGCCAACAAGCCGCTGCTGTCGGATGAGGAAGTCGCCACGCTGGAGCGCCGCGCCAGGCAATTGTTCGGCCCCGAGGCAGAGGCAACCTTCGGCGACGCGCTGTACACCACGCTACTCGCCGACTCCCGACCGCGCGGACTGGGCGCCACCGGCAGCTACAGCCAGAACTGGCTGCCCGATCGCTATTTCGAGCGCCGGACGTCGTTGATCGTCGATCCCCCCGATGGACGCCTGCCGCCGATGACGCCCGCGGGCCTGAAGCGCCGGGCGGCGACGGTCGCGTTCGGACGGATCGGTGCATCGGTCCAGGAGATGTCGCTCCAGGATCGCTGCATCCACTACGGCTTCCCGGATCTGTTTGCTGCCTACATGGCGGTCTACCGGATCGTGCAGGGTCCCGACTACGTCGCAATCCAGCTGGAGAAGATCCACGACACGCGCGTCATTCCGATCGGCAACAGCCGGCATCTCCCCGGGTCGATGCACCAGTACCTCGGCGATTCGCGCGGACGATGGGAGGGCGACACGCTCGTCGTGGAGAGCACGAACTTCCATCCCAAGGGCAATCCGATGGGCGGCTACTCCGTGCTGTCGGACGAGAACATGAGGCTGGTCGAGCGGTTCCGCCGCACGGCTGACGACACCCTCGAGTACACGTTCACCGTGGACAACCCGACGATGTGGACGAAACCGTGGACGGCGACGATCTATTGGAAGCGGTCTCGGGGCGAGCTCCTCGAGTACGCCTGCCACGAGGGGAACTACAGCCTGCGCGGGATGCTCGCCGGCGCCCGAGCCGACGAAGCGGCCGGGCGATAGCCCTCCATCGCGGCGCTCCCGAACGGCTGCCCGTCCGCATCGACCGTCCTCGATTCGGCGTACCTGTTTCCACGCGGCCTGGATCGCCGCCT
>DATLLF010000312.1:0-16987 GCA_035537955.1 Vicinamibacterales bacterium
AACCTTCGCAGAAGCCGGACGTCGCCGAGACCGTCGTCCCGCCAAAGCCGCATGACGTAAGGACCGGCGGCGACGGCGGATGAAGCTGGCGGTTGCGGTCCAGCGCTATGGCGCGGACATCAATGGCGGCGCGGAGCTGCACGCGCGCTACATCGCGGAACGGCTCGCACGACACGCGCAGATCGAAGTCGTGACGACGTGCGCCCGTGACTACGTGACGTGGCGGAACGAGCGGCCCGCGGGGCCGGAGATGATCAACGGCATCGCCGTCCGTCGCTTCCCCGTTGACCACGAGCGCGATCCTCGTGTCTTCGGGCGTCATTCGGAGCGCGTATTCAGTCACACGCACTCCATCGGCGACGAGCTCACATGGCTCGCCAGCGAGGGACCGACGAGCCGCGGGCTGGTGGATTACCTCGTTCGCAACGACGCCTTCGACTTCGTCGTGCTCTTCAGCTATCGCTACTATCACGCGTATCACGCGGCGAGGAAGCTCGCGCACAAAGCGGTCCTCGTGCCGACGGCGGAACGCGATCCCGCGATCGCGCTGCGCATCTTCGGCCCGATCTTCCGCTCGGTGCGCGCGATCATGTACAACTCGCACGAGGAGCGCGCGATGATCCACGGGGCGACGCAGAACGACGACGTTCCCGGTGTCGTCGTGGGCGTAGGGTCGGAGGTGCCGGAGCGCACGGATGCGGATCGCTTCCGGCGCAAGTTCAGCATCCGGCGGCCGTTCGCGATCTACATCGGCCGCATCGATGAGAACAAAGGCTGCGGCGAGCTGTTCAAGTTCTACAAACAATACGCATCGACGTTCCCGCGAGGGCTCGATCTCGTGCTGGTCGGCAGCGCAATGATGAAGGTGCCGGATCATCCGCGCATTCATCATCTCGGTTTCCTCAGCGACGAAGACAAATTCGACGCGCTCTCGGCCTCGGATCTGCTCATCATGCCCTCCTATTTCGAGAGCCTGTCGATGGTCGCTCTCGAAGCGTGGGCCATGGGCAAGCCGGTGCTCGCCAACGGGCGCTGCGACGTGCTGAAGGGGCAGTGCATCCGCAGCAACGCGGGGCTGTATTACGAGAGCTATCAGGAGTTTGTGGAATCGCTCCATGCCATGGAGGCCAACGGACCGCTGCACGCGCGGCTGGGGCGCAACGGACGCGAGTACTTCCGCACGCACTACGCGTGGCCGGTCATCGAGCGCAAGTACCTGGAGATGTTCCACCGCTTGAAGGCGCAGCCAGTCACGAAACATATCGACCCGCTGCCGGGATGGCTCGATCGGCGCAGGAAGGACCTTCCGCCCGCGGTGGATGCACTGAAATCGATTCCCTCGGGCGCGGTGGTCGCGCAGCCCGCATGAAGGGACGTCAGCCGCAGGTCCACCAGGTGCTGGCGACGCTCGGCTACGGCGATGCCATCGGCCACGAGGTGATCGGCATCCAGCGAGTGCTGCGTTCGGCCGGCTACACCTCGGAGATCTTCGTCGAGACCGCCGATCCGCGCCTCGAAGAGCTGACGCTCGATTATCGCGACATGGTCGGCGAGGTGTCGGCCGACGATGCGCTGATTCACCATTTTTCGATAGGATCGCGCGCATCGCGCACGGCCTACGCGCTGCCCGGTCACATGGCGCTGGTCTATCACAACATCACGCCGCCCGAGTACTTCATCGGCGTCCACAAGGAGCTCGTGAAGCTGTGCTTCCGCGGCCGCCGAGAGCTGACGGCCTACATCGACCGCTGCGACCTGGCCGTCGGCGACTCCGAGTACAACCGGCGGGAGCTCGAGAGCCTCGGCTTTCGCGACACGGCCGTCCTCCCGGTCGTGCCGGATTTCTCGCATCTGGATGCCGCGGATTACCAGTCGGTCCAGAATTTCGATGACGAGAAGACGAACATCATGTTCGTCGGCCGCGTGATCCCGAACAAGAAGTTCGAGGACGTGATCCGCGCGTTTCACGTCTACCGCACCCGCCTCAACGTTCGATCCCGGCTGCTGCTCGCCGGGTCCTACAGCGGTTTCGAGAAATATCACGCGACGCTGCAGGGGCTGATCGCGCGCCTCGGCACACCGGACGTGCACTTCCTCGGCCACGTGCGCAACGAGGAGCTGAGCGCGCTGTACGACGTCGCCGATCTCTTCCTCTGCGCGAGCGAGCACGAAGGGTTCTGTGTGCCGCTGGTCGAGGCGTTCTACAAGCGCGTGCCGGTCCTCGCGTACGCGGCCACTGCCGTGCCCGCGACGATGGATGGCGCGGGGATCCTCTACGAGACCAAGGATCCGGAGTACGTCGCGCGATTGATGGAAGCCGTCCTCGACGTCCCCCAGATCTCGGACTCGATCGTTGACTCTCAGGATGCGGCGCTCGATCGCCTCCTCGCGAAGGACTTTGCCGGCACACTGCTCGGATTCGTGGAGCGCCTGACGAGCGCGCCTCCTCGTCCGGCGCCTCCGGTCACCTGGGACTTCTGGGAACAGTTCGAGCAGTTCGACCGGTTCGAGGAACTGCGCCAGTTCCGTCCGTCTTTGTACAAAGCGCTACCGGTCGCCCCCGCCGAACATGGTCGTTAACCAGTGGGTTCCAGCGGCGCACAAAGGTGATGCGATCGGCGACAGCGCGCGCAAGGTCCGCGACATGCTGCGGGCGGCTGGCCACGAGGCCGATCTGTTCGCGTTGACCATAGACGAGGCGCTTCAAGGTGACGTGCGGCCCTTTGCCGATCCTGCCGCACGCGGTGGCCACCTGACGATCTTCCATTTCGCGCTTCCCTCGCCGATGACGGAAGCGTTCGCGTCGCTGCGCGGCAGGCGCGTGCTGCAGTATCACAACATCACGCCGGCGGCCTTCTTCGCACCATACGATCCCGGCCTCTTCCGCCTCGCGGCCCTCGGTCGCAGCGAGCTGAAGACGCTCGTCGGCCGTGTCGATCTCGCGTTGGGAGATTCCGAATTCAACCGCAGCGAGCTCGAAGAGATGGGGTTCGCGCCCACGGGCGTGTTGCCCATCGCCGTGGACACGGAGAGGATCACGAGGGCTGCCCGAAGGCCGGCGCTCGAGCAGATCCTGTCAGACGGCCTCATCAACATTCTCTTCGTCGGCCGCATCGTGCCGAACAAGAAGATCGAGGATCACATCCGCCTCGGCGAGATCTACAAGCGCTACACGGACAACTATTACCGGTTCATCTTCGTGGGCCGATACGACGGAGTGCCGCGCTACTACGCGCAGGTTCGTGCGCTGGTGTCCGAATTCCAGATGCTGCCGGACCGGGTGTGGTTCACGGGCCCTGTTCCGGATGATGATCTCGCGGCGTTCTACCGCTGGGCCGACGTGTACGTGTCGCTGAGTGAGCACGAGGGCTTCTGCGTGCCGATCGTCGAAGCGATGGCGGCCGATGTGCCGGTGCTGGCATATGCTGCGGGGGCCGTGCCGGAAACGCTCGGCGGCGCCGGTGTGCTGTTTTCACCGAAGGACCTCGAGCTCGCGGCCGAAGCCATGGCGATGCTCGTCTACGATCGCCCGTTCCGCGATTCGGTGATCGCTGGACAGCGGCGGCGGCTCGAGGGCTTCTCGCCGTCTCGTCTGCAGTCCAGGCTGGGCGAGCTCATTTCTCAGTTCGCATAAATGAAGATCGCTTTTATCGTCCAACGCTACGGCACCGAGATCCTCGGCGGATCCGAATACCACTGCCGTCTCATCGCCGAACGGCTCGCGCCGCGGCACCAGGTCGAAGTGCTGACCACGTGCGCGCAGGACTACATCACGTGGGCCAACGAGTATCCGGAGGGATCCGATCGCGTCCGCGGTGTCACTGTCCGCCGCTTCGCCAGCGCGCAGACGCGCGACATCCATGCGTTCAACCGCTACTCGGAATGGATCTTCAACCATTCACACAGCCGTGAAGACGAGATGTCGTGGCTGAAGCAGCAGGGGCCGTGGTGCCCCGCGCTTCTCGAATATCTCGAGCGTCATCACACCCAGTACGACATCCTCATCTTCTTCACCTACCTCTACGCACCGACCGTGCTCGGGCTTCAGGTCGCTCCGCAGAAGAGCATCCTCGTGCCGACCGCGCACGACGAGCCGGCGATTCATCTCGACATCTACAAGGAGATGTTCAGCCTCCCAGCAGGCATCGCCTACAACACGGAGGTCGAGCGGCGGTTTCTGACGACGCATTTTTCCACGCGTGCGGTCGAAGAAGAGACGGTCGGGTGTGGTGTCGATCTGCCCCACGCGCAGCAATATCCCCGCGAGCGCCAGTCCGGCGAACCCCCCGAGGAGCAGGACACCGACTCCCCCAGCTTCCGCCCGCACCTCGCGCAGCGCGGCACGATCTTCCGGCGCCGTCACCGTCTCCACGGTCCCATCGCTCTCTATGGCGGCCGCATCGACGCCGGCAAGGGCTGCGAGGAGTTGATCGAGTACTTCAGCGCCTACGTGAAGGAGAGTGGCGATGCGTCGCTGGTGCTGATGGGCGTGAAGCTGATGCCGCTGCCGGAAGAGCCGTTCATCCGCTTCGCCGGCCGGCTCTCGGAGCAGGAACGCACACTCGCGCTCGAAGCCGCGACCGTCGTCGTCGTTCCCTCACCGTACGAGAGCCTGTCTCTGCTTGCGCTCGAGTCCTTCGCCGTGGGGACACCGATCCTCGCCAACGCACGCAGCGAGGTCCTCGTCGATCACTGTCAGAAGAGCAACGCCGGGCTGTACTATGCCGACCGCTACGAGTTCAACGAGTGCCTGCGGCTTCTTGTCGCCGACCAGCGGCTGCGCGCCGGCATGGGCGCCAACGGACGCGACTACGTCCGTCATAACTACCGCTGGGATGTGATCATCGGGAAATACGAAAAGATGTTCGCGGCGGTCCGACGGAAATAGCGCGAATCCAGGGTCGGCCTCGAGGTCGTGACTCCGGAGATTCGCTGTGCATTGGTAACATCCCGCTGTGGCCTTTCTCGAGCGAGATACGATCGTCCGCGCGCTCCTGCTGAACCCTGGATACGAGGCCTGGCAATCATTGTCGAACGTGAGTATCGCTGTGGCTGACGCACCAGCCCTGTTCGCAATGAAGTGCGCCGCCGCGCGAACGACGGAAGATGCCTGTGGTCGCGGAGAATTATCTGTCGCGGGCGTAGACGATCGCCACCGAGATCAGTGATCCGATCGGCGATCAGTGATCAGCGATTGCCCCCCGCCGCAGCCTGGGGGCCCGGGAAGTCCTCGTCTTCGCCGGCATCCGGATCCGCGGAGCGCTCGACTCCCGGGATCGTGCCGCGCTTGCGGCGCGGACGGATGTCATGGCGCTTGATCATCTCGTTCAGGGTCGTCGGCTTGATGTGGAGGAGCTCCGCGGCGCGTTTCTGGACGCCGCCCGCAGCTTCCAGCGTGGACTCGATGAGGCGCTTCTCGAAATCCGTGATGACGTCGCGGAACGAGATCCCCTCGGGCGGCACGACGAACTGCGGCATCTGGAAGCGCTTGCTGGTGCGCACGTGCTCCGGAACGAGGTCGACGTCGATGCGCGGCCCTGTCGAGAGGACGACGGCCCGCTCGATGACGTTCTCCAGCTCCCGCACGTTGCCGGGCCACTCGTAGTCGAGCAGGATGTCGAGCGCCTCCGGCGTGATCTCCAGCCCTTTCTTGTTGTTCTCCTCGCCGTACTTCTCGAGGAAGTGCTGGACGAGCAGCGGCACGTCGTCACGGCGCTCGCGCAACGCAGGGAGCTGCACGGTGATGACATGCAGGCGGTAGTAGAGATCCTCGCGGAAGCGCCCGTCATCCATCATCTTGCGGAGATCCACATTGGTCGCGGCGATGATGCGGACGTCGACCTTGATCGTATCGATGCCGCCGAGGCGCATGAACTCACGCTCCTGGATCACGCGCAGCAGCTTCGCCTGGGTCTCGACGGGGATGTTGCCGATCTCGTCGAAGAAGATCGTTCCTTTGTCGGCCAGTTCGAAGAGGCCCTTCTTCGGATAGACGGCGCCCGTGAAAGCACCCTTCACGTGCCCGAACAGGTTCGACTCGAGCAGATCAGGCGGGAGATTGCCCGAATTCACCGTGACGAACGCGCGGTCGGCGCGCGTCGAGTTCTGGTGCAGTGCGCGCGCAACCAGCTCCTTGCCCGTTCCGCTCTCGCCACTGATGAGGATCGTCGTTCGGCTCGGCGCCGCCTGAATGATCAGGTCGAACACCTGACGCATCGGTGAGCTGCGGCCGATGATTTCGCCGAACCGGTTCGATCTCGCCTGCAGGTTCTGCCGCAGCGCCCGGTTCTCGGCCACCAGCCGGCGCTGTGCGAGGGCGTTGCGCAGCACGACGAGGACTTCGTCGTTCTTGAACGGCTTGGTTATGTAGTCGAAGGCGCCGCGCTTCATCGCGGCAATCGCATTTTCGACCGAGGCGAACGCCGTGATCATCATCACCGGCAGGTCGTCATCGATCTTCTTCAGCTCGTCGAGCGCGGCGATGCCGTCCATGCCGGGCATCATCATGTCGACGATCGCAGCATCGAATGGAACCGAGCGCGCGAGATCGAGACCGGCGGCGGCGTTCGGCGCAAGACGGACCTCGTAGCCCTCGCGCGTGAGGAGCGCCTCGAGGATCTCGCGCATGATCTCCTCGTCGTCGATGACGAGGATGGTCCCCTTGCGAGCGGGGACGCTCTGAGCTTCCGACGCTACGGCCCTGCTGCGCATGTCAAGCCTGCCTGTTCGCCGCGCGGGGAACATCTGCCGCGCGCGACGTCGCGAGCGGCAGCGTCAGGGTGAATCGAGTGCCCTGCCCCACGCTGCTGTCACATGTCATGGTTCCGCCGTGCTCCTGGACGATGCCGTACGTGATCGACAGCCCGAGTCCGGTCCCTTTCCCGATCTCCTTCGTCGTGAAGAACGGGTCGTAGATACGCGACAGGTAATCGGTGGGAATCCCCGATCCCGTATCGGCCACTTCAACGGTTGCCTGGCCGCTCCCGCTCCGCGTGACGATCGACAGCCAGCCGCCCTTGGGCATCGCGTCGCGTGCGTTGAGGAACAGATTCAGGAAGACCTGCTGGAGCTTGTATTCGATGCCCAGCACCACGGGCCCGCCTGTCGCGAGCTCCTTCCGAACCTGGATGCTGCCGGTGCGAAGCTGGTGCTCGAGGAGCGACAGAACGTCGTTGATCACGCTGTTCACGTCGACGGGACCGCTGTCGACCTGCGCGGGGCGGGCAAGATTCAACAGACCGTTGACGATCTTGGCCGCACGGAACGTCTGCCGCTCGATCTTCTCCAGCACCTTCGTCGTCGGATCCTCGGGCGCCGCTCCCTGCAGCAGCATCTGCGTGTAGCTCGAAATGCCGGTGAGCGGCGTGTTCACCTCGTGCGCGACACCCGCGGCGAGCAAACCGAGCGACGCCATCTTCTCAGAGATCTGCAGCTGCTCTTCGAGCTGCACCCGTGAGGAAATGTCTTCGAGAACGAGGATGGTGCCTGCGATCGCGCCGTCGGAATCTCTCAGCGGCGTCGTGGCGAGGTTCACGAGCAGACGCCGCGCGGGCTGATGCCGCGTGAGGAGCGGCACGCGAAACGCCGCCGCACCTTCCGGAGACTCCCGCCGTGCCGCACGCAGCGTATCGAAGAACGATTCCTCGAAGATCTCGTCGATTCGCCGGTCAACCGCGTCCTCATGACGGACGCCGTAGAGCTCCTCGAACCGCCGATTCCAGCGCACCACGCGATCGTCGCGGTTCAAAACAGCGAGGCCGTCGTTGAGCGACTCCAGGATGTTCTCGCTGAACTCGCGCATCCGGTCGAGCTCTTCGGCCTTCATCCGGAGCTGCCGATAGAGGCGGCCGTTCTCGAGCGCCGTCGCTGCCTGCGCGGCAACCGCTGCCAGCAGCGCCATGTCTTCGCTGCTCAGCGGCTCGCTGCTCGCCTTACGGCCGAGAGCCATGACGGCGATGGTGCCCTCCTTCGAGACGCAGGGCACGAAGTAGTGGATCCCCGCCTCGCGCCAGAACTCCAGTTCGCGCGGATCCACGCGGCGCGGAGCGAGCGGATCATCGAGGGTGATCGTGTGGCCAGAGGCGAGTCGCGTGCCGGCCTCGGACGATCGAAGCAGCGTGGGCGGCTCACCGGCAAAGCCGGCGTGAGCAATCGTGACGAACTCCCCGTCACGGTCTGACGATGACACAGGCGCCAGCAGGAGTGCCATGCGCTCGACGACAAGCGTCTCCGTGACACGGTGCACGAGACGTTCGCTCAGGCGGAACAGATCGAGGTCGCTGTTCAGATCGCGGGCGAAGCCGACGAGCGCGCGCCGGTAATCGTAGCGGTCGCGGTAATACACGCGATCGAGCCCGGTCTGGATCGCGTTCTTGACCGGTCGAGACAGCAGCACGACGACCGCAGTCGCAAGAAAGGCAATCAGTGGATTGCGTGAATCGTCGCCGCTGCTCATCAAGCCTGCCACCCGATACAGAACGGCGTAAATCGCGACGATGGCGGCCGTTGCAGCCGAGTAGACCAGACCGCGCTTGATGATGACCTCGACGTCCATCAGTCGATAGCGCACGATCGCGGACGCGAAGGCGAGCGGGATCAGGCCGAGCAGGATCGCCGTGTACTCGAATCCGGGGATCGGCTTGAAGCCGAACGCGAAGGGCAACGCGTAGCCGAACACGAATGGCGCGGCGCCGAATGCGGTTCCGCCGACGATCCAGCGGAGCTGCCGGCGCGCGGTCACAGAACGCACGCGACCGAGCGCTCGGATCATCAGCGCCAGGCCGGTGATCAGGGAGGCAGCAAGATAGAGAATCTCACCCTTCTCGAGGAGGGTGATAACCCCCGAAAGTACCCACCCCTGCGCGCTGCCGCGGAGGATAACCGCCACGCGCGCACCGCCCAGCAGCAGCGCCGGCAGGTAGATGAGGGGGAGCAGCGTGCGGCCGGTCTCGGTCCGCATCCAGCTGTCCGGACGCTCGGGAAACATGAGCGCGAAGTGGAGGAACAGCGGCGGCAGCATCAGCATGCCGATGACGTCGCCCCAATAGAAGACCTCATCGAGCGCGTCGAGCTTTCCCGCAAACGAGAACGCCATCACGCCGAAGAAGGCCACCGTCAGCCAGAAGAAGTGAAGGCTGGCCTGGTTGTCCGGGCGACGGAGCCGCACGCCCGCGCCGACGAGCAGCGCGAAGATGCCGACTGACGCGAGCACGGAATAGAACGGCAGCGAGCCTGTAACCAGTGGCTGCACAACGACGTCGACGATCGTGGCATCGCTGGCGCGATAGACCGTGTATCGCAGCCGCGTGTCTTTACTCGCCGCGTGCAGAATGCCGATGACGTCGCGCGAGGACGCGAGCGATCTGCCGTCGATCTGTTCGAGCACGTCACCTGCACGGATGCCTCCGCGGGCGGCGGGGGTGTCGGGAGCGACCTCCTGTGCGGTGATCTCACCGCCGCGGTCGCTCCAGAGGACGCCATCCTCGATCTCCGAGAACGTCCAGCGAAGATGAAGATTCGCGGCCGCAAGGCACACCAGCGCCAGCACGACGACCATGTGGGCCATACCGTGCAGCCACGCCCGTCGACGGGCGTCGGTGCCGAAACGGAGGTCGGGTGTGTTCAGCAAAGCTGTCCGCTGCCGCCTGAGCAAACGGTGTTCCCTGACCACGCCCGCGTGATTGGCCATAAACCCTTATGTTTCAATCATTTTACGCGAGCGAAGGGACCGTTGACAGCGCATTCTCCAATGCGCCGGACGAGCGGTCCAATGTTCTGGATGGGAAAATGCTGGTTCCCGGCCGGATCTAGAACTTCACCAGGAATCCGCCGATCACGCGCTTGGGCGGGCGCACGACGAGGAGCTCGTCGTAGATGGACGCCGGATCGTTCGAATCGCGGAACAGGTTCCTTAAACCGACGAGCACTTCCCACTGCGTGCCCGCCACCGCGAAGGGCAGCGCCTGGTTCACCTGCACGTCGAAGCGCGCATCCATGCCGGGGCGGTTCAGATCCGTCGACCGTGTAAAGGCGGTGTTGACGCGGTAGATGAAGAAGAAACGCGTCGCGGTCTCGGGGATGTTGGTCCTCACGGACGTCGTGATGTCGTGGATGTCTTCCGATGAGGACCGCACGACGGCAGGCGCCATGGCCGTCAGCGCCGGGTTCTGCGACGTCCAGTCTGCGCGCGCGACGCTGTACTCGAGCGCGCCGCTGACGCGCTCGGATGGCGGCGTGCTGATGCGCACAGCCCACCCGGAGGCATCGAACGAGCCGACATTGCCGACGTAGTAGTGGCCCACCGACTCGGGACTGCCGACCGGCGCGACCCGGAACATCGTCACGAGCTGGTCGTTGACCCGCTGCTCGAACCGCCGCACCGACACCACGTACGCGTCCCCGAACTGGTGCTCGATGGAGAGATCGAGGCCCCGTGCGCGCTCGGCGCGCATGTCTTGCCCCTCGAAAGGCGCGAACGTTCGCTCGGGCGGAAGCGCGGGACCGGTGATTGCCCTGGGCAGGAACTC
Organism: Vicinamibacterales bacterium; assembly: GCA_035537955.1. Lineage (GTDB taxonomy): Bacteria > Acidobacteriota > Vicinamibacteria > Vicinamibacterales > 2-12-FULL-66-21 > JACDCA01. Next base: position 10,527 of record DATLLF010000312.1, read on the forward strand.
CTCGGCGCCCGGGACGACCATACGCTGCGTCGCGAGCACCGACAAACGAGTGCCCTTCGCCGGTTGGATCGTGAACCCCAACCGCGGGCTCATGAGGCCGCGATCCTCCTGGAGATAATCGTAACGGGCGTATCGCGTGCCGTAATCCAGCTCGAACCAGCGGGTGACATGCCAGCGGTCGAAGGCAAACAGTTCGGTGGCGTTGCGGCTGCCGTCGCGCATGGCCGCGAGTGCGATCGGGTTGCCTCCCTGGTAATTCTGCGTGCTGTACGAGAGGCCGACGTTGTAGGCGTGCGCCGGGCCGGCCTTCGACACGAACGAGCCGGCGACGATCCACGACGCGAGATCGCCTTCGCTCATCGCGGCGCGGACCGTCCACTCACCCGCGGGCGTCGGTGAACCGAGCGCGAAGTATGCGATCCCGTGCGGCAGCACGTTCCCTGAGAAGACATCGCCCTGAGCGAACGTGCTGGTCGTCAGCAGGTTCACTTCCCCGTTGAGCGGAAAGTCCGTGAACAGCGACGTCGCGTAATTCGCGAAGCTGGCGGCGCCACCCATGGCACGGCCGAAGATCGATTCGTCGGCGATCTCCGCGTCGCCGTCGGTGAGAACGATCGCGTTGGAACTATCTTTCAGGATGCTGCGCTTGATGTGCCGCAGCCGCCACGCCGTCTCGGTGTGCGGATGCGAGTCCTTCGAACCATCCGCGCTCTCGTCCTTGGGTTCGGCCGTGGGGAGACTGAAACCGGCAGCGATGATCGGACGGCTTGGCAGCGGAGCGTCGGCGTCCGTTCCGGTGGTGCCGGCGGTCGCGTCGAGTCGACGCATCTCGAGCTTCGGAACTGCGGCGGCGGCTCCGCCGACGCGCACGACCTCGCGCTTCGAGGCGGCAAAACCCGAGCGGTGCGCGCGCACGACGTACTCACCCGCGGGCAGCGTCTCTGTTTCGAAACGTCCGGAATTGTCCGTGAACGCCAGCGCCATCGTCGCGCCGATCGCGGTGACGCGGGCGCCGGGAACTGGACCGCCATGTTCGTCGCTGACCACGCCGATGATGGTGCCGGTGGACAGTCGCGCCACGCGAGCGACGGGGACTGGGGGGTCTGAAGCCGGCCGGATCGACTGCGCGAGAACAGACCCGGGGAGTAGCGCCGCTCCTGCGCCGACGACCGCCGCCGCCGAAAGCACCCGACTTAGGCGCGACATGGACTCCTCCAAATCATGAACCGGTCACCGAGAAAACGACGTCCCGCGTCAGCGCCTTGCGCGACAGCAGGTCTGTCACCGTGATCCCGAGCCGATACTCGCCAGGCTCGAACCCGGAGAGCAGGATGCCCTGCCCGGCCAGAATCTGCGTTCCGGCCACGGGGTCGAACGGGGCGCCCATCAGGGATGGGTTGAACCGCTGAGGGCTGGTACGTGTCACGTAGCGTTCTCCGTGACGCGCAGGCGGGTGATCCAGGCTGCCAGACTCCCCGGGTCCTCCCTCTTTCCTATACAGATGGTAATCCACTTGGACGTCAAAATGTTTATCAGGGCCGACCGACGGGTTATAGATCAGGAACGCCACGATCAGCTCCCGGTGTCGGGGGAACGCCCTCTCCTGAGTGACGTGGATCCGGTTCGACCCCACGGCATACGGGTCCTCGTCAAGCTCGTCAGAGGGGACGGGCTCCGCGAGCTTCTCGACCCGTCTCGCGAGCATGACGGTACTCATTGCGAGTTCGCCTGTCCACAGGTCTGGGACGAAAAGCTCTCGAACAAGGACGCCCACCTTGCGCGTTCTGTCCCCGGAATGGTCCTCGGTCGACTCCCTCAGCACCAGCACGACGCGGTAGCGCCCGGCGGGCACGGCGAAGCCACGAGAGACGCTGACGATTTCCCCGGCGTTGGCCTCCACGTGGACCGGGAAAATCGTCTCGTAGACCGGTGGACGCGCAGGCGGGGCGTTCCCGACGGTCTGCCTGTCCACCCGAACGTACAGAAGCGCGAGTCGCGACGGCAGGTCGGGGGCCCTGAACGTTGCGGTGAAGGGCACGAACGTGCCGGGCTGCGCCTTGAAGAAATCGTTATGCCATTCGAGCGTGAAGTCCGTGGGCACGGTACGCCCGCCGATTGCAGCTTCGCCAATCCTGACGAGCACGTCGCTCTCGCGACGAAGCGCTTCGTCGATTCGGTCCTGAGCGCGCCGCACGCCTTGCGACGACACCTGTCCCGCCAACGCGTTCTGGGCGCACACCGCCGCGAGGACCGCGATCCGGATCCGGGACATCAGTGGAATCGGTGCGCTGATCATAGGCCACCGCGCCGACACCGTCAAAGCGGCGGTGGTATTATCCCGCTCTTATGGCCCGCGTCCAGAAACTGCTCGATGTGAGTGTGCCGCTGGCGCAGGGCCTTCCGACGTATCCGGGCAATCCCCCCTTCGAACTCCAGGCACTCAAGCGCATTGCAGACGGCGCCTCGTCGAATGTCTCTCGAATGGTGCTCGGCACGCACACCGGCACGCACGTGGATGCGCCGCGTCATTTCATCGACGACGGCCCAGGTGTCGACGCGCTGCCGCTCGACCTCCTGATCGGCCGCGCGCGCGTGATCGAGATCGCCAGGCGAGGCGCCATCGGCGCAGACGATCTCGAGAGCGCCGGGCTGCGAGAAGACCTGCGCGTGCTGTTCAAGACGCCCAACTCCGCGCTGTGGAACAGCGACGTTTTTCACGAGGATTACACGCACCTTTCGGAAGCGGGCGCGCGCTATCTCGTCGATCAGGGCGTGAAGGTGGTCGGCGTCGATTACCTGTCCGTCGAACAGTTCAAGAAGCCAGGTGCGCCCGCGCACAAGGCGCTGCTATCGAACGGCGTCATCATCATCGAAGGCCTGAACCTGGCTGAAGCGGAACCCGGCATGTACGAGATGTACTGTCTTCCGCTTCGCGTTGCCGGCGGCGACGGCGCGCCGGCGCGGGTCGTGCTGAAGCGCTGAGGAAGCTGTGTTCGACGATGTAGTAGTGATGGTGCTGGCCGGAGGCGTCGGCGAGCGGCTGTATCCGCTGACGAAAGAACGTGCGAAGCCGGCGGTTTATTTCGGCGGTCCCTACAGGATCATCGATTTCACGCTCAGCAACTGCATCAACTCGGGGTTCCGCCGAGTCTTCATTGCTCTGCAGTACAAGTCGCTCTCGCTGAGCCGCCACATCCGAATGGGCTGGAGCGTCGTCGCCGACGAGCTCGGCGAGTTCGTCGAGATCCTGACTCCGCAGAAGCGCGTCGGTGAGCACTGGTATCTGGGCACGGCAGACGCCGTCTACCAGAATCTGTATTCGATCGTGCGCGAGGGGCCGCGGTACCTCATCGTCCTCTCCGGCGACCACGTGTACAAGATGGACTACGCGAAGATGCTGCGCTTCCATCAGACGACCGGTGCGGGCGCAACGATCGCGGTCATCGAAGTGCCGTCGGAAGAGGCGCACCGCTTCGGCGTGCTCCAGGCGGACGAGAAGGACCGCATCACCGGCTTTCTCGAGAAGCCGAAGAATCTTCCTCCCGGCGGCCAGGTGCTCGCGTCGATGGGCATCTACATCTTCGACATGGAGGCGCTCGCGCCCGCGCTCGAAGAGGACGCGCGACGATCGTCTTCTCACGACTTCGGTAAAGACGTCATCCCCGCGCTCGTCGCGAAGACACCCGTTTACGCCTATCGTTTCTACGACGAAAACAAGAAGTCGTCGAAGTACTGGCGCGACATCGGGACGCTCGACGCGTACTTCGAAGCCAACATGGACCTGTGCCGGGTCAACCCGGAGTTCAACCTGTACGATCCCGAGTGGCCGCTGCGAACGCATCAGGTCCAGGCGCCGCCGGCCAAGTTCGTCTTCGCCGACGAGGGACGGCGCTGCGGCCAGGCGCTCGACTCCATCATCTCCGCCGGTTGCATCCTTTCCGGCAGCCGGATCGCGGGCAGCGTGCTGTGCCCCAACGTGCGCGTCCACAGCTTCTGTGAGATCGACCAGAGCATCCTGATGCCGGGCGTACGCGTCGGACGGCATGCGCGGATCCGCCGCGCGATCATCGATCGCGACGTTTTCATTCCGCGCGGCGGCCGCATCGGATTCGATCGGGACGAAGACCGCCGCCGTCATACCGTCACCGACAGCGGGATCGTCGTCGTGACCACCGACGATGAGCCGTTCGCGGGTGAGATCAGTGAAGAACAGCTGCGAACCGAAATGGAATTCGACAGGAGGGCGAATTGACGATCCGGCGTATACACGGGCGCGAGATCCTGGACTCGCGGGGCAACCCGACAGTTGAAGTGGAAGTCACGCTCGACGGCGGCGCATTCGGACGCGCCGCGGTACCGTCGGGCGCGTCCACGGGTCAGCGAGAGGCGCTCGAGCTGCGCGACGGTGACAAGAAACGCTATCTCGGGAAAGGTGTCGCGAAAGCGGTCGCCAACATCAATGGTGACATCGCGAGGGCGCTGTCGGGAAAAGACGCCGACCAGACGGCCGTCGACCGGACGATGATCGCGCTCGACGGAACGCCGAACAAGGCGAAGCTTGGCGCGAACGCCACGCTCGGCGTCTCCATGGCGCTCGCGCGGGCGGCCGCCGCCGCATCGGGCATTCCGCTCTACGCGCATATCGCAAAGTTGTACGGGGCGGGGGGAGCGCTGAGCCTGCCCGTGCCGATGATGAATATCCTCAACGGCGGCGCGCATGCCGACAGCAGCGTCGACTTCCAGGAATTCATGGTCATGCCGCTCGGCGCGACGTCGTTCGCCGAAGGGCTGCGTGCCGGCGTCGAGATCTTTCACGCGCTCCGGTCGATCCTGAAGAAGAAGGGATATTCAACGGGCGTCGGCGACGAGGGCGGGTTCGCCCCGAGCCTTTCGTCCAACCGCGAAGCGCTCGACGTGGTGCTCGAGGCCGTGACTCTAGCTGGCTACAGCGCGGGCAAGGATGTCTACCTCGCTCTCGACGTCGCCGCCAGTGAACTGTGGAACGAGGAGTCGAAGAGCTACGAGTTCAAGAAGTCCCGCGACAAGACGCGCTCGTCCGACGAGATGGTCGCGCTCTACGAGGACTGGGTGCGGCAGTATCCGATCATCTCGATCGAAGACGGTGTCGCCGAAGGTGATTGGAACGGCTGGGCGGCTCTCACCCAGGCGATCGGCTCTAGCGTGCAACTCGTGGGCGACGATGTATTCGTCACGAACCCGGAGATCCTGAAGCGCGGCATTGCGGAACAGATCGGAAACGCGGTGCTGGTCAAGCTCAATCAGATCGGGACCGTCACTGAAACGCTCGACACGCTTCGAATGGCGCGTGATGCCAGCTATGCGGCGGTGATCTCGCACCGATCCGGTGAGACCGAGGACACGACGATCGCGGACCTTGCGGTCGGCACGGCGGCGGGGCAGATCAAGACCGGATCCGCGAGCCGCAGCGATCGTGTCGCAAAGTACAACCAGCTCCTGAGGATAGAAGAGGAGCTGGGAAGCAACGCCCGCTACGCCGGCAAGGCCGCTGTCCGCGCGCGATTGTGAGCGCATGAACCCGCTCGTCCTGCTCGTCCTCGACGGCTTCGGCATTCGTGCGCAGCGTGATCACAACGCCATCGCGCTGGCACGCATGCCGGTCTACGACGCGCTCCTGGCCCGCTACCCGCACGCGCAGCTCATCGCCTCGGGTGAAGCCGTGGGCCTTCCCGCCGGACAGATGGGCAACTCGGAAGTCGGGCACACCAACATGGGTGCGGGACGGATCGTCTACCAGGACTTGACCCGCATCGACAAGGCGATCCGCGACGGCGAGCTCGCGCGAAACGCGGTCCTGCACGCGTCGTTCTCGCGCTGCGAGAACGGCGCGCACGCGCTGCACCTGATCGGCCTCGTCTCCGACGGCGGCGTCCACAGTCATCAGCGCCACCTGCACGCGCTGCTCGAACTTGCGGCGAGGCGGAGGATCCCGCGCATCTTCGTGCACGTCATCACCGACGGACGGGATGCGTCGCCGACCGGCAGCACTCGCTACATCCAGCAACTGGAAGACGTGTTGCGGCGCACCGGCGGACGCATTGCAACAGTCGGAGGGCGCTACTTCGCGATGGACCGCGACAAACGATGGGACCGCACGAAGCTGGCGTACGACGCCTTCGTCGAGGGAGTGGCGGGTGCTGCCAGTCAGTCGGCGCTCGAAGCGGTCCAGCGCTCGCACGCCGCTGGTGTGACTGACGAATTCATCAAGCCGGTCGTCATTGTCGGTCCGGCGAACGTTCCCGTCGCAACGATCCGCGACGGCGATTCGGTGCTGTTCTTCAATTTCCGGGCAGACCGGGCGCGACAGATCACGCGCGCGCTGGCACTCGACGACTTCGATGGTTTCGAACGTCCGACCGCTCGCCCGCGGGTGCACTATACGACGATGACCGTCAACGACTGCGGATCGAACACCGCCGGAA
>DATLLF010000313.1:0-19371 GCA_035537955.1 Vicinamibacterales bacterium
GTCTGGCGCAGGCCAAGGCGATCGAAGCACAAGGCTTCGCCGAAGCGGCAGCGATCCTGCGCAAGGCCGAGGCGTGGAAGGAATTCAACGACGCCGCCCGCCTGCAGACGATCCTCGAGAAGCTGCCCGCGATCATCGAGTCCTCGCAAGGGGTGTTCGCGGCCGTTGCCGCACCACTCGGCAACATCGACAAGCTCGTGGTCCTCGATCAGGGCGGCGCCGGCGACAATGGCAACAGCAGTCTCGGCCGTCTCGCGCAGACCAGCCCCGCGCTGGTCTTCAAGTTGCTGCAGCAGCTCGAAGCACTCGGATTGAATCTGCCCGCAGTGATGCAACAGCTCGGCGTAAATCCGTCTTCTTCGCTGGCATCAGCGGCCGCCGCTGCGGCTCCAGCGGTCGTCGTTCCTCCAGAGAAGCTGGACTAGGGGCAAACTTCGAACTGCAAACTCCAAGGAAAGACTTTTGCAGTTTGCAGTTTGAAGTTCGTCTACCGCGCAGGACGTGACGAGTGCGGGGATCTATGCCGCGCGCCGCTCGATGCGCGCGCGGAGCGCGGCGATCGCGGCGCTGATCTCCGTCAGCTCTCGATCGACGTCCTTCAGCTTGTCGCCTTCGGCGCGGATGAACCGGCTGTAGGGCGCGATGCTCTCGCGAATGCGGTCGCCGCTCCGCTGAATCTCGGTCGCGAACTGCTTGCGCAGCGCGTCAGACAGGCGCTTGCGCACGTCGGCGATCTTCGCTCGCATCTCCTCCTTCGCCTTCTGCCGCTTCATCGGCAGGATGAAGAAGCCGATGGCGGCGACGACCGACGCGAGGACGATGCCGGTGATGTCGGCGGCGGCCGTCGACGCCGCGATAGTGATGATCGTGCCGAGGCCGAGTGCTGTCGCGCCGGCAGCAGCCGCGGCGGCGACCGCGTTGCGCGCGTTGTCGGCGAGCTGCTGCGCCTCGAGCTTCCTGTCGTACGACTCGACGACCCGCTGGGCTTCCCGGCTGACGGCTTCGATCATCCGCGTCCGGTCGTAATGGAACTGGCCGGAATCCTCGCCGACGATCCTGTTCTGATACTGGCGGCGGCGTTCCGCAAGATGCCGCGTGACCGATTGCCACTGGCGGAGATCGACGGATACCAGCCAGTCCACCAGCTCGCTGACCTTCCGCTCGATCTGCTGCGGTGCGTCGGCGACGACCTGCTGCTCGAAGCTCTGTTGCACGCGGCTGCGGTTCAGCAGGTCCATCACACGGCCGATGCGGAAGGTCTCGTCGAAATAGTCCTGACCGCGCTTCTCCATCTCGAGCAGGATGTTGTCGATGTCGGCCATGCGGAACTCGAAGTCGCGCAGCAGGTCCTGCTGATACACGTTCAGCTGCCGCTCGACTTCTTCCAGTGTCGAGAAGTCCTCTCTGAGCAGCTCGAGCCGCTCCCGGACGATACCGCCGTGGCGTTCGGCGATGGCCGCGCCGACGCCGAGTGGATTGAGCAGCTTCAGATGAACACGCCCTGGCGCATCCAGCGTGGACGCAATGTACCGTTCGAGCGCCTCGAATCCGCTCGCCGCCCACAGTGATGCATCGCCCTGCTTCGCTTTCAACGCCAGCCGCGAACTGACGGGAAAGACCTCGGGCCGGAAGCCAAGCAGCGCACGCGCGCTGTCGGCGACAAACCGCTGTACCTCGTCGACTTCTCCCGGCCCGCTCAGGATGTCGATCTTGTTGATGACGAGCACGACCTTCTTGCCCCAGCCCCGGATCTGCTCGAGGAATGCGCGCTCTGTCTCGGTGAATGGCCGGTCCGCCGACGTGACGAAGAGCACGAGATCCGAACGGGGAACGAACTCCGACGTGATCGCTTCGTGTTCGCGAATGATCGCGTTGGTTCCTGGCGTGTCGACAATGTGGATGTCACGCAGGATTGGTGCGGGCGCGGTGATCACGTGCAGCGACTTCTCCTGCACCGTGCGATCGAGTGTCTCGCCGTACTGCAGCACGTTGATCTGCGCGGTCGTGGGCGTGACGCCTTCCTGCGCAACGGGGCTGCCAATGAGCGCGTTGATGAAGGCGCTCTTTCCCGCATTGAATTCGCCAACGATCACCAGGAGGAACAGCTCGTCGAGCTGCTGAATGGACTTGTCGAGCGCGGTCTGGTGCTCTGGCGCGGCGTTGAACTTCACCATCGCGACCTGGAGGCGGGAAAGGATTCGACGCTCCTCTTTGAGAAGCTCATCCTGCGCCGGATCCAGGATCTTCGTCAGCATGTTCGGATGGGTTGCTTGCAAGAACGGCGTCTAGGTCAATACTGCCCCAAACCTCACCGCAGAGCTATCGCGGAGGACGCGGAGGCTTCGTTTTTTGTAGACGAGGCCGCTCTGGCGAGTCTTGGTCGACGTCAGTGAAAAGAGATGTGCGGTGCGGGTCGAACTGGCTTTCCGTCGCGGAGGGCGTTGGCGGCCGCCCAGTCCGTGTGCGGTTTCTGATTTTCGACGATCCAGCCGTAGACGAGTTCTCCGTACGTCCGCCACCTCATCTGCTTCTTCGCGTAGAAGGGGCGCAGCGCGCGCTGCAGCGCGGGCAGTCGATAGAAGGGAACGCCTGGGAAGTAATGATGCTCCAGGTGGTAGTTGGAATTCAGGAACACGAAATCCCAGAACCAGCTCCCGCGCATCAGCGTGCCCCACTTCGCGGGATCGTTCGGATCAATGTCGTAGTGCTGCCCGAGGCGGTTCAACGTGAAGGCAACGGGGAACACGAAGAACACGGGGATGATGCTCGTCCTCAGGGCCGCATAGAAGCCGAAGAAATACCACAGCAGCGCAAGTGCCGACAGATGGAAGGCGAGAGAAATCTTCCGCTCCCTCGCGATCCTGGTCTGCAGCTCAAAGGGGTAAGTCGATGACTCGATGCGTGCCGCGCGGAAGTAGATCGGGAACAGCGCGGGCGTGCAGTAGAGGAGCTTGTACCACCGCGCATTCCTCTTCGGCGACAGGTGCGCGCGCTTCGGGTCGTCCTCGTCGGATCCCAGCTCGGCATGGTGATCGAGGTGCCAGCGCGTGAACTGGCTCGAGGAAATACCGCTCGGCACGGCGTACAGGAATCCGAGGAGACGCTCAGCGAACGGATGACGCCGGTCGAAGATCGCGTGGTGCACGACCTCGTGCAGCAGCACGGTGAAGTTGAAGATCGTGAATCCCTGAACAACAGCCAACGGCATCCAGATCAGCGGATGCTCGAACCGGATCAATGCCCAGGTCGCCAGCCCGAGAATGCTGAACTGACGAGCCGCCACGACGAGGTGCCGGACCGCGGATTTCCTGTGCAATTCGCGCATTTGCTCGCGCGTAATCGCAGCGCCGAGCTCAGCGCGGAGCGCAACGGCGTGCCGCGAATAATAGTGGTCTTTCACGGGGTCCTGCACGATTGTAACGTGCCGGGGGATGGGAGGTGCGGGAACTATTCTTCAGGACAGACGATCGGCGCCGTCTTCCCTACCCGCGTCAAGGCGACGCCCAGAAGGACGGCCGCCGCGCCCGCGAGGCGCGCGGCGGTGATGGTTTCACCGAGGAACACCACAGCCGTGAGCATCGCGACGATCGGCACCAGGTTGGAATACACCGACGTTCGCGCGCTGCCGATCTCGCGCACCGCCATGTACCAGATCGTGTAGGCCACGCACAGCGCGAACAGCGCTGAGTACAGGACGGCCAGCCATGCGCCACGACTCACGTGCACCCAATCGGTCGCGGCGATGTTCCGATACGCGAGCGGCACGTAGATCAGGGTGCCGATTGCCATTGAAAACCCGGTGACACCCACGGGCGAGTGGCGCAGCATCAACTGACGTGCGCCGAGCGTGTACAGCGCCCAGCAGCACACAGCGGCCAGCATCATCGCATCACCGGTGCGGCTGCCCTTTTGCGGCGGCGCCGCATGCCCGACGACGAGATAGATACCGACGAGCGACATGCCGATGCCCAGCCAGTGAAGCCGGCTGATGCGATCCTGGCCGAATGCTGCCGACAGCAGAGCAATCAGCACCGGCGTCGCCGCAAGCAGCAGCGAGCTGTTCGACACGCTGGTGCGTGCGAGCCCGCCGATGAACAGGTACTGGTAAGCCGCGTGGCCGACGATGCCGAGGCCCGCCAGCGCCAGCCAGTCCCGCCCGGTAATCCGATCCGGCGTGAAGAAGATGCTTGCGGTTGCGCTTGTCGACTGGAGCGATCGTCCTCCCGCGCGGGCGATACCGCTGATCGCGAGGAACACGGCGGACGCGATGATCATCCGCGAGGCGTTGAACGCCTGCGGATCGATCTGGACGAAGGCGCGCTTGACGATGGAGTAATTGGTGCCCCAGATGAGCGTCATCAGGAGCAGCAGGACGTCGATGGACGAAAGGCGGCGGGCAGACAACAATCGGCCGATCGACCGATCGCCGACCGACCGATCCGGGATCGGTCGGTCGGACGGCTGTTTACGCAGCAGCGCGCTTATGCGGGCTGGCTGCCGAACGGATACAGGAAGAACAGGATCAGCGAGATCAGCAGCACGTAGATCGCGAGCGACTCGATCAGAACGAGGCCGAGCAGCAGCGAGCCGCGGATGTCGCCAACCGCGCCGGGGTTGCGCGCGATCGCTTCGACGGCGGAACCAACGGCGCGGCCCTGGCCGAGCGCGGCGAGACCGGCCGCAAACGCCAGCGCAAAGCCGGCGGTGATGATCGACCACTTCGCGATTTCGGTGTTGACGGCGCCCGCGGCGGCCGCCTCCTGCGCGTAAACCGGAGCGAAGAACGCGCCCGCGACGAGCACGAGAGCGGTTGTCAGAACTGAACGTTTACTCACGATCCCAGCCTCCTATGAACGACACTCGATGAACGAAAAATCGATATATGGATTACGGTGTCATGCGGCTGCCGGCGCCTGGTGCCCGTGGGGTGCGTCGTGCCCGTGTTCGTCGACGTGATGTTCGACCGCCACGGCGCCCTGCAGGTACACGATCGACAACAGCATGAAGATGAACGCCTGTAGCCCCCCCGTCAGCAGGCCAAGCAGCATCATCGGCAACGGCACCAGGAACGGGACGATGCTGAAGAGGATGGCGATGACGAGCTCCTCACCGAAGATGTTGCCGAACAGCCGCAGCGAGAGCGACATCACGCGCGAGAGATGGCTGATCAACTCGATGGGCAGCATGATCGGCGCGAGAGCGATAGGCGCGCCCGGCGGCGCGGCGAAGTGCATGAGATACGGGCCGATGCCCTGGGCCTTGATCCCCTGGTAGTGGTAATAGACCCAGATCGTGAGCGCGCAGCCCAGCGTGACGTTGATGCTGCTCGTCGGCGCCATCAGCCCGGGCACGAGCCCCATGTAGTTGCCCATGAGGATGAAGAGGCCGAGCGTAATCACAAGGGGCAGGAACCGGGCGCCTGACGGGCCGATCCACTCCATGAGCAGCCCGCGCACGCCGCTGACAGCATCCTCGAGAACGATCTGGAACTTGCCCGGATTCTCCACGCTCAAGCGCGACCGGATCAACACACCGATCGACGTAATGATCAGCGTGATGAGCCCCACCATGACCATGTGACTGGGGATGGGGGCCTGGGGATGTTCGAAATGATGGCCCATCGCCTCGCCGGCGGACCGGACGATCGGGCCGAGCGCGGCGTTGACCGCGTCGACAATCAGAAGCGAATGTTCCGTAGGTGCTGCCATTCAGACTCTCGCCGTCCCCGGCGCCAGTGCGCGGGTCCAGGCATCACGACGTTTTCTTCACGAGAAAGCGGCCCGCTTCGACGAACGCGGCGGCTGCGACCGAAGATGCACCTACCAGCAGGCCGATAGGGTGCAGGCGCAAACGCGCAATCATAACGTACGCCAGAAAACCGAGTAAAGCGTAGCGAAACACCAGTTTCACGAGGCTCCTGAGCACGACGCCGCGCGCTGACGCGCCCTGTGTCGCGGCGAGCACGAGGGCGGAAACGCCACTGCCCAGCGTGTAGAAACTGGTCCCGATGAGGAGCCCGCCGCCGAGAACGCCCAAAGCCGCAGGCCACCCGAATCGCCACAACGCAAGAGCGCTCGCGACGATGCAGAACGCAGCGGCCATGCGCGCGATGCGCTGTATCAGCGGATCCGGCTGCACTTACTCACCGGGAGACTTCGTCCACCGGCCCCCCTTCCACGCTCGCTCACGGGGCCCCCTCACGACGCTCCGCTCGCGTGGCTCGTTTGCTGCGCTCACTCGCTACTTGATGAAACGTGCGGCGGTGCGGTAGACATTCAGGATCCCCGCGACCACGCCGAAGACAAAAAAGAGGAGAAAGACCCAGCGGCCCAGACCAAACCTGGTCATCAGAAAGTAACCGGCGCCGGCGCCGAGCACGATGGCGAGCACGAACGAGATGCCGACGCTGCCGAGCGCGCCGATCGTCCGCATCGTGTCCGGCAGCCCGGACCGTTTCTCAGGGTTGCCGGCCATCGTGGGAGTATACTCGCAGCAGAGGCTCTCCCCAGATGCAGAATGTCCTGTCTTTGCTTGCGCTTAGCGTCATATCGGTCAGCACGATCCTGGCGCAGGACCAGCGCCCGGCGCAGGCCAGCGACGCGCGCACGCGCGACATCTACGTCAGCGTCGTCGATGACAAGGGGGTTGCGGCGACGGGACTCACGGCCGCGGACTTCGCCGTCCGCGAAGACGGGACGCCACGCGAGGTCCTGCGCGCTTCGCCTGCCACCGAACCACTCCACATCGTCCTGCTCGTCGACGACAGCCAGGCGGCCACGCGCGCGATTCCTTACCTGCGCGACGGCCTCAATCGGTTCGTCGATAAGATGCAGGGCAAGGCCGCCATCGGGATCGTCACGATCGGCGAGCGCCCGACGTCGGTGGTCGAGCCGACGAAGGATGTCGCGGTGCTGAAGAAAGGGATCTCGCGGATCTTCGCGCGCCCCGGCGCAGGGTCGTATCTGCTCGAAGGGATCAGCGAGGTCAGCCGCGGGATGCAGATGCGCGAGGCGCCCCGGCCGGTGATCGTCGCGGTTTCGATCGAAGGCATTGAGTTCAGCAACCTGCAGTACGAGCGCGTGCTGGACGACCTGTACAAGAGCGGCGCGGCGCTGCACGTGCTGGCGATCGGCACGCCGGTCAATTCGACATCCGACGAGATCCGCAACAAGAACGTCGTCGTCTCCCAGGGCACCGACGCGACCGGCGGGCGCCGCGATCAGCTGCTCTCGGAACTGGCGATTCCCGACACGCTGAACAAACTCGCCGGCGAACTGCTCAACCAATACCTGGTGACGTACGGACGCCCGGAGAAGCTGATTCAACCGGAGAAAGTGCAGGTGTCGGTGAAGAAGCCCGACCTCAAGGCGCGCGCGCGGACGCGTCTGCCCAAGTGACCCCCGATGCGTCAGGCCCCTGCCCTCCTCCTCGCGGCTTGTCTTAGCGTTGCGCTCGCCGCGCAGCAGCAACAGCCGCAGCCACCGAAGCTTCGCTCCGGCATCGAGCTGGTCTCACTGAACGTGTCGGTCACCGAGGCGGGCGGGAAGTACGTCACGGATCTCAACCAGGAAGATTTCGAGGTCTTCGAAGACGGCGCCAAACAGACGATCAGCTTCTTCTCCCGCAAGCAGCAGCCCATCGCGCTGGCCGTGCTGCTCGACACCAGCAACAGCATGGAAGAAAAGCTGGCGACCGCGCAGGAAGCGGCGGTCGGCTTCGCGAAGCGGCTGCAGACCGACGACGTTGCCGAGGTGATCGACTTCAGCAGCCAGGTCAGGATCCTGCAGGGTTTCACGAATGACGCGTCGGCGCTCGAGAAAGCGATCCGCAGCACGAACGCCGACGGATCAACGGCGCTCTACAACGCGATCTACATCTCGCTGAAGGAGCTCCGCAAGATCCACGCGCGGACGGAAGACGAGATCCGCCGGCAGGCCATCGTCGTCCTTTCGGACGGCGACGATACCTCCAGCCTGCTGCCATACGAGGAAGTGCTCGACCTCGCGAAGCGTTCCGAAACGGCCATCTACACCATCGGACTGCGTGAGCAGCGCGACGGCAGCCGTCCGAGTTTCAAGGAAGCCGAATACGTGCTCAAACAACTCGCGCAGGAAACGGGCGGACGATCGTTCTTCCCCACGAGCGTGCACGAGCTGCCGAAGATCTACGAACAGATCTCACAGGAGCTGTCGACGCTGTACTCGGTTGCCTACTCGTCGAAGAATTCCCTGCGCAACGGTGCCTGGCGGCGAATCGTCGTTCGCATGGCGAAGCCAGGTCTGATCGCGAGGACACGCCTGGGCTACTTCGGGCCGACCGCTCCCTGACATGCGGCTCATTCCCCTGCTGCTCTACGCCGCAGCGGCAGCAGCATACGCCGGCCATTTCGCCTGGCGGGATCCGAGGATCGGACGGTTCGCCACGGCGCTCCTCGCCGGCGGGCTCCTCGCGCACACCTTTCTGATCGGCATGCAGACCGTGCAGGCGGGGCACGCGCCGCTCGTCGGCACCAGCGCGGCGGTGTCGGCATTCATCTGGCTGCTCGGCCTCGCCTACCTCTACGTCGAGCTCACGGCCGACGAACGCTCGATGGGGATCTTCGTCACCATCCTGCTGGTCGCGCTTGGTATCATTCCGGCGCTGGATCCCGCGGTGAGCAGCCGTCCGCCACTGCTGCAGAGCCCTCTCTTCACCGTCCACGTGCTGTCGATGCTGTTTGCGTATGCGAGCTTCGCGCTCGCTGGCGTGCTCGGCTTCACCTACGTGCTGATGTTCAAGGAAATCAGGGCGAAGCACCTCGGGTTCTTCTACGCGCGGCTGCCGTCGCTGCGCGTCCTCGACATGATGAACGGGCGCGCGGTTGTCGTCGGCTGGATCTTTCTCACCATCGGCGTCGTGATCGGCGCAATCTGGGCGATGCAGGTGCAGCACTCCCCCGATCCGCGGGCGCAGGCGATGTCGATCGCTGACCCGAAGATCCTGGTGGCCGTGATGTGCTGGGTGCTGTACTCGTTCGAGGTCTACGCTCGCCGGGCGATCGGGTGGAGCGGCCGTCGAGCGGCGTGGCTGTCGACGATCGGCTTCGTCATCGTGCTCCTCAACTTCGTCCCTGTGGGCTACTTCTTGACGAGGAGCCATAACTTTTGATGGTGAAGCTCTTCGCCGTCGGGCTCAGTCATCGCACCGCGCCGGTGGAGTTCCGGGAGCGTGTGGACTTCGGCCGGGGAGGCATCGAAGCCGCGCTCGACACTCTCGCGAAACGCAACGTCGGCCGCGAGATTACCGTCTTGTCGACGTGCAATCGCGCCGAAGTGTACGTCGTCGCCGACGGTGATGGCGCCATCGAGCAGGTCACGTCATTCTTCGCCGATTACCACGACGTTCCCGCCAACGAGATCACGCCGCATCTCTACGTTCATCGCGATGCCGACGTCGCCAGGCACCTGTTCCGGGTCGCCGCAGGCCTCGATTCGCTCGTGGTCGGGGAACCTCAGATCCTCGGGCAGGTGAAGACGGCATACACGGCCGCCAGCGACGGGCAGTTCACCGGCACTGTGCTGAACCGGCTGTTCCATCTCGCATTTGCCGCCGGCAAGCGCGTCAGGTCGGAAACCGGACTCGGCGAAGGCGCAGTCTCGGTCAGCTATGCCGCCATTGCGCTGGCGAAGAAGATCTTCGGGGATCTCCGCCGATTGCACGTGCTGATCCTGGGATCCGGGGAGATGGCGAAGCTCACGGCGATCCACTTGCGAGCGCAGAACGTACGGCAGATGACGATCGCGAGCCGCACACGTGCCGCAGCGGAACGGCTCGCCGCGCACGTGCCGGCCATGGTGGTGGATTGGAATGAGGTCCACTCCGCCCTCGAGCGCGCCGACATCCTCGTGACCGCCACCGGCGCGCCGTCGACGATCCTGTCGCGCGATGACATCGCCCGCGCCATGCGAACGCGCCGCGAGCGCGCCCTGTTCGTCATCGACATTGCGGTGCCCCGTGACGTGGATCCGGAGGCCGGATCCGTAGATCAGGTCTTCCTCTACAACATCGACGACCTGCAGGCCATCGTGAGGGAGAACCTTGCACGCAGAAGCGCGGAACTGGAGCGAGCCGACGCCATCGTCGCGTCCGAAGCGGCGAAGTTCGCAGCCTGGCTGCAGTCCCGCGACATCATCCCCACCGTCGTCGCCCTTCGCGAGCGGTTCGAGGCGATCCGGCGCGCAGAGCTCGAACGCCTGCGCCCCAGGCTGAACGCCCTGCCGCCCGACGCGCGGGCCCAGGTCGATCACATCACACGACTGATAGTCGAGAAGTTGCTGCTCAGCCCGACCGAGCAACTGAAGGCGATCAACGACAACTCGCTTGCCGCGACCTATTCCGACGCCCTGAATCGGCTGTTCAGCTTGCCCTCACCGGGCGAAACGGGCGAAGACGACGATCCGTCCGACGGCAAGCGGAAACGGCCTTGAGGCGGCTCCGCATCGGCACCCGCGGCAGCGCGCTGGCACTCTGGCAGGCACGCGCCGTCGCCGCAGCGATCCACGCCCGCGGACGCGAGTCGGAGATCGTCACGATCACCACCCGCGGTGATCGCCGGCAGGATGCGCCGCTCACCGCAATCGGAGGTAAGGGCGTTTTCGTCAAGGAGATTCACGACGCGCTGCTCGGCGATGAGATCGACCTCGCCGTGCACAGTGCGAAAGACATGGCCGCCGTGTCACCCGAAGGCGTGACGATTGCCGCCGTGCTCCCGCGCGAAGATCCACGCGACGCGTTCGTCCTTCCGGCGGCCCCGCATTCTGAGCGGGATGTTGTGGCGGAGGGCTTCAGCCCGGGCACGCGGAGCTCTGCCCTTCCCCTTCACGCGTCCCCCCTCCTCGGCACGGGCAGCCCCCGGCGAATCGCGCAATTGCGGCGGCTGTATCCGGGTGCGCGTTTCGAGCCGATCCGCGGTAACGTTGACACCCGAATGCGTAAGCTGGACGAGGGCCAGGTGGATGCGCTCGTCCTCGCGTGCGCCGGCCTGCGGCGGTTGGGACTGGAACATCGCATCACCTCGTCGATCGCTGTCACGGAATGCGTTCCCGCGCCCGGCCAGGGAATCATCGCCGCGGAGGCTCGCCGGGATGATCAAGACGTGATCCGGCTGCTCGATACGATGAACGATCCGGCCGCTCGAACGGCATTGGCAGCAGAGCAGGCCGTCGTCAACGAGCTCGGCGGCGGGTGCCAGCTCCCCCTGGGCGTGTTTGCGCAGATCAGCGAAAACGCGCTCGCGATCCGTGCCGTCGCCGCTTCGATCGACGGAGAGGCGTACGTCGAGGGCTCCGTCACCGGAGATCCGCGCCATCCCCGCGAGAGCGGCGTCCGCCTGGCGCGGGAGCTCGCGTCGCGAGGCGCGCGTGAACTGCTGCAGTCATGACACAACTTTGCGTCTACATCGTCGGAGCGGGCCCCGGAGATCCTTCGCTGATCAGCGTGCGCGGACGCCGAGTTCTCGAGAACGCGGACGTCGTCGTGTACGACCATCAGGTGGCGCGCGCGCTGCTGCGCGCAGCTCCGCCCGGCGCCGAGAAGATCGACGTGGGGCCCGCGGCGCCACGCACCCTCGACCAGGAAGCGATCAGCATCCTGCTCGCCGAGAAGGTCCGCGACGGCAAGTCGGTCGTGCGGTTGAAGTGGGGTGATCCCTTCGTCTTCGACAGCGGCGGCAAGGAAGCGCTGCTGCTTCGAGAACAGGGCATCCCCTTCGAGATCGTGCCGGGGATCCCCGCTGCGATCGGCGGCGCGGCCTATGCGGGCGTGCCGATCACGTATCCCGGCGCCGACGACGTCGTCGCGTTCGTGCGGGGGCACGAAGGGCAATCGGAAGAAGCGCCCGAGGTGAACTGGAGCGGGCTCGCCAGCCTGGGCGGAACGATCGTCTGCTACGCCGGCGCGAGGCAGATTGGCGCGATCGCAAAGGCGCTGGTGACCCACGGCCGTCCACCGGACGAGCCAACCGCACTCATCTACAACGCGACCACGCCGGCACAACAGACGGTGACCGGAACGCTGGAGATCATCGCCGCGTCGGCCCGCGACGATGCGCCGGCGTTGTTCGTGATCGGCCGGGTGGCGGCCCTGCGCGAACATTTGAGATGGTTCGACGATCGCCCGTTGTTCGGACGGCGCATCGTCGTGACGCGCTCGCGCGAGCAGGCGGGAGAGCTGATCGAGATGCTCGAGGAACGCGGCGCCGAAGCGATAGCCGCGCCCACCATTCGCATCGCCCCCCCGGAGGATGTTCGGCCGCTCGATGATGCGGTCGCGAACGCCGCGTCGTTCGACTGGATCATCTTCGCGAGCGCGAACGCCGTGGACGCCTTCATGTCGCGGCTGGCGGCGACCGTCGACGTTCGCTCGCTCGGCGGAGTCCGCATCTGCGCGGTCGGGCCGTCTACCGCGTCGCGGCTGCTGCGTTACGGCGTTCGCGCGGATCTGACGCCGGCGGAGTACCGCGCCGAAGCGCTCATGGACGGACTTCGCGGCTCCGGTCCGTTGCGAGGCAAACGCGTGCTGCTGCCGCGCGCCGATATCGGCGGAGAAGTACTCACGGACGAGCTGCGACAGGCAGGCGCGGACGTCACCGACGTGATCGCGTACCGGACGACGCTGGCGCAAGGGGACGGCGTCGAGGACCGGGACATCTACCGGATGCTGCTCGATGGACAGATCGACGCGGTCACGTTCACGAGCGCGTCGACGGTGCGGAATTTCGCGCGGATCCACGGAGAAGATCAGGCAGCAGACCTGCTCGGCGGCACGGTTGTCGCATCGATCGGCCCGGTGACCGCTGAGGCCGCCCAGCAGCTCGGGATCGCGACAACGGTCCAGCCCGAGCGATACACGATCCCGGATCTCGTCGATGCTCTCGTGGAACATTTCCGCGGCCGGGAGCCGCGCACGCATGTCACCTAGAGTCGCCTCCACACAATTACATCTGACTCGTCGACCCCGGCGGCTGCGCCGGTCCGCCGCAATCCGTGGACTCGTCCGGGAGACGCGCCTCGCGCCGGAGATGTTCATCTACCCGCTCTTCGTCACCGGCGGCGAGGGGTTCAGACGCGAAGTCCTGTCGATGCCGGGCGTGCACCAGCTGTCCGTTGACGAAGCAGTGAAGGACGCCCGAGCCACACGCAGCGCGGGAGTGCCCGGCGTGCTGCTGTTCGGGCTCCCGGACGAGAAGAATGAGTCCGGCGAAGCGGCCTACGATCCTGAAGGCCCGGTGCAGTCGGCCGTTCGCGCGATCAAATCAGAAGTGCCGGGGCTTCTCGTCATCACCGACGTGTGCCTCTGCGAGTACACGTCGCACGGGCACTGCGGACTCATGGATGGTGAGACGATTCTGAACGATCCGACGGTCGAACAGCTTGCGCGCGTGGCGCTGTCGCACGCGGCTGCGGGCGCCGACATCGTCGCGCCCTCGGACATGATGGACGGCCGCGTCGGTCGCATCCGCGAAGTACTCGACGAGGGCGGCTTCACCGATACGGCGATCATGTCCTACTCGGCGAAGTACTGCTCCGCCTTTTATGGTCCATTTCGCGAGGCGGCGGACTCGGCGCCGGCATTCGGCGACCGCCGGTCGCACCAGATGGATCCCGCAAACGTCGAAGAGGCGTTGCGAGAAGTGGAGCTCGATCTCGATGAAGGCGCCGACATCGTGATGGTGAAGCCGGCGCTCACTTATCTGGACGTGATCGCGCGTGTGAAGTCCGAATTCGGCGTGCCGGTCGCCGCGTACCACGTGAGCGGCGAGTACGCGATGCTCAAGGCGGCTGCGCGGAACGGATGGATCGACGAGGAGCGCGCCATGATGGAGACGCTGACGTCCATTCACCGCGCTGGCGCCGACATCATCATCACGTATTACGCACGCGAGGCGGCGGGGGTGATTGCCGGATAGTGGTGCTGGGTGCTCGGTGCTGGGTGCTCGGTGCTTGTGTGCTGAGTGCTCGGTGCTGGGTGCTGGGTGCTGGGCCTGCCCGCCGTAGCTTCAGCGAAGGTGGGTCCACGCGGCCTGGTTCAACAACTCCTCTGCCACCCTGGTGATTGGCGCGTCGGTCGTGTCGATGCTGAAATCCTCGAGCGCGGCGGCGGCGAGGATCTCATCGAGCACGCGGACTCGCGCGATGTAGCGGTCGGCGAAAATGCCATCCTCTCGACTGGCGATCCGTTTCTCCATCACTTCGGGCCTGGCCCACAGGCGACACACGACGGTGGCACCTGCCTGGCTCGCCTGCTGAATCTGTTCGAGCTCGGTGCGTGATTCGATCGCGCCGGCCGCAATGAGTCGCGTCACGCCGGCCGATGTGTAGTTCGCGCACACCGCGGCGAGGTTGCGCAGCGCGACGTCCTGCAGCTGAGCGCCGTCAAGATGTCCGACTCCCAGCGAATCCAGATCTATTGCCGCGTGATGGATGCCTCGCTCGATCAGCAGATCGGACGCCTCGTAAAGCGTCGACGTCTTGCCCGCGCCCATGGATCCCGTGATCAGGAGGACGTGTTCCATTCGATGGGAGCGATCGGCTCGCAATGTCTAAGCGGCGATCGCGGCCCAGAGCACCGTGACCAGCAGCGCCGCGATGCCCGCCACGCAGTAAATCGCCGCGATGCCGGCCGACTTGGCGAGCACACGAGGCCAGCTCTCGCCGTAGACCCGGCGAAAGGCCAGCAGGCTGTAAGCGGCGATCGTGATGGCTGCCGAGAGCTCGAAGACGCGCAGCACGGCCATGCTGCGCGCGACCTGCGACAACTCGCGGACCATCAGCACGGTGAAGACGACGGCGTGCAGATGGAGAGCGAAGACGAGGTGCTGCGAAAAGGGCCGGCGCCGATAGAACAGAGCGACGATCGCGGCAAAGACCGGCAGCAGCGCGAACAGCACGCGCGGCATCGTCTCGAGCACCCGAATCCGAAACGCGGCTGGATCACTGACGATCGGCTGGAGGATGACCTTGGCCCACCATGGCGCGCGATTCAACTGCTTCAACGCTTCTTCGCGGGTTTCGGACGACAGCTGGGTCGGCTTGCCTGAGTCGTCAACGATCGTGACCTGGAGGCCGGATGGCAATGCTGCCGTTCTGGCGCCACCGAGATTCGGCACGGAAATGGCGCAAAGAAAGTAGAGGACGCTGGCGACGAGATACAGCCGGACCGGCGTGATGTACCGAACACGACGTCCTTCAAGAGTGTCGATCGTGAGCTGACCCGGTCGACCCAGGAGCACGCGGAACGTGCCGATGAAGCGCCCATCCCACCCACTCAGCTCCTGCCACGTATCGCCCACCATCTGGCGCACGGTCGGATAGGGAGCGATGGCGCGCTGGCCGCACTCGCTGCAGAACGCCCCGTTCAGCCGCGCACCGCAATTCAGACAGGTCGCCGACGACGCGGTCACCGCCATGAAGTGTGGCGCCTACGATAACAGGCGTCTACTGATTCGCACAGCACCTTGCGCGGCCGCAAGCCGGAACTCGCAGGCCTCGAGCCGCAAGCCTCGAGCCGGAATTAACCGATTCCTACGACGATGAGTGTCGCGTCGTCTTCGAACTTCCCGTTGGTGAAGGCATTCACGTTCGTGAGTACCGCGTCCTTGATCGTCTCTGCGGATCCTTCACGTACTGCGAGCGCAACCTCTGCCAGGCGGTCCTCGCCGTACTCGTCCCCTTCAGGGTTGCGCGCCTCGGTAATGCCGTCCGTGTAAAAGAGCAGCCGATCGCCGACCGTCAGTGTCATCTCCGCCTGCTCGTACTGATTGTCGGGGAAGATGCCGAGAACCATACCGCCCTCCCCGAGTTTCTCGACCGTCCCGTCCGGGCGGATCAGCAGCGGCGGATTGTGCCCGGCATTCGAGTAGACGATGCGGCTCGAGGCGGGTTCGATGCGCGCGTAGCAGAACGTCGCGAACCGGCCGCTCGCCATGTTGCGACACAGCAGCCGGTTGATGCTGTTATTGATCGAAGCGGGAGAAACGGCGTCCTGGGCGAACGCACGAACCGCAGCCTGGAGATTCGACATGAGCAGCGCCGCCGGAAGCCCTTTGCCTGCGATATCCGCAATGGAGACGCCGAGGACGTTGCCGAATCCGAGCGTGTCGAAACAGTCGCCGCCCACTCCGTCGGCCGGCAGCCACGTGACCGACAGATCGATCCCCTGCACCTGCGGTGTCGTCGTCGGCAGCAGCCCTCGCTGAATCAGCCGCGCTTCTTCCGCTTCGCGCTGCTGCTTGTGGTCGCGCCGGCGCGCGGCGCGCCCTTCCTCGACCTCGCGCTCGACGATTTCGAGCAGCGTGACATCCTCCCACGGCTTCTGCACGAAACTCTTCGCGCCGCGGCGCATCGCCTCGACCGCGGTATCGATGCTGCCCCACCCGGTCATCACGACGATCGGCAGCGAGCCGTCGAGCGCGCGGACCTTCGTGATCAACTCGAGCCCTTCACGTCCGGAGGTCGTATCGCGGGTATAGTTCAAGTCCATCAGCAGCAGGTCGACCGGGCTCGCCCGCAACCGCTCGAGTACGGCTTCGGTCGAACTGACGAACTCCGGCTCATATCCTTCAGCCGTGAGCAGCCAGCGCAGCGCCTCGAGGACGTCGGGCTGGTCGTCGGCGACGAGAAGACGGGCCGGCGTGCTGTCAACCGCAGAGGGCATCCGGAATTCCGCGAACAGTTCGTGCATGGGAACGGTCGAGACAACAAGACGCGTACCATGCACACAGTGAGAAACCGGCGGCGTTCGTGACCATCGGTGGGCCGAACGTCGCGTTCGCGGGACGTGCGGTCGCACCGACGCGACCGCGAACAACCGATTATAAGTTGCGAGCGAGCGCAGCGAGCGAGCCACGCGAACAGAGCGAGCCGGCGAAGCGGCTCGCGAGAGCACGTGTGGGGGAGTCCGAGGGGCGAAGCCCCTCGGTGTAATGATGGGACAAACGACGCCAGTCCGGATTCTCGTCGCAGACGACCAGGCCGACATCCTCGACGCGTTGAAGCTCCTGCTCAGCGACGAGGGCTACGACGTCGTCATGGCGCGGTCGCCGGGCGAGGCGCTGGAACGGCTCGAGGGAGCGGAGTTCGACGCCGCCATCCTCGATCTGAATTACACGCGAGACACGACATCCGGACAGGAGGGGCTGGATCTCATGGAACGGATCCGCACGCTGGATCCGACGCTTCCGGTGCTCGTGGTCACCGCCTGGAGCAGCGTCAGTGGCGCCGTCGAGGCCATGCGCCGCGGCGCCCGCGACTACATCGAGAAGCCGTGGGACGATGAGCGGCTGCTCGTGACCGTGCGGACGCAGGTGGATCTGCGGCGCGCGCTGCGGCGCAGCCAGCGGCTGCAGGAAGCCAACACACGGCTGCAGCGGGGTGCAACGCCGACATTCATCGGCGAGTCTCCAGCGATCCAGCAGGTGCGGCAAACCATCGAGCGCATCGCGCCGTCTGATGCCGCAGTGCTGATCACCGGCGAGCACGGGACCGGCAAGGAAGTGGTGGCCACGTGGCTGCACGCCCTCTCGGACCGCCGATCGAAGCCGCTGGTCACGATGAACGCGGGAGGGCTCGCCGAAGGGATCGCCGAGAGCGAGCTGTTCGGCCACGTGAAGGGCGCATTCACCGACGCGCGCTTCGACCGCATCGGCTGCTTCGAGCTCGCCGACGAAGGCACGCTCTTCCTGGACGAGATCGCCAACATGCCGGTGCGGCTGCAGGCGAAGCTGCTCCGCGTGCTGCAGACGGGAGAAGTGCAGCGCGTTGGATCGTCGCGATTGCGCTTCGTCAACGTGCGCGTGCTGTCGGCGACGAACGCGGACCTGCCGGGAGAAATCGACGGCGGACGTTTTCGTGAGGACCTGCTCTATCGACTGAACACGGTCGTGATTCACCTGCCGCCGCTGCGCGAACGTCCGGAAGACATAGAGCCGCTGTCGAATCACTTCCTGGCGCACTATGCCGGTCGCTATCGAAAGCCGATCACCGGCTTCGACGACGCGGCGCGGAAGGCGCTGCGGACGCACCGCTGGCCGGGCAACGTTCGCGAGCTGGGACACGCGGTCGAACGCGGGGTGCTGATGGCGGATCCGTCAGCCACGCTCATTTCGGCGCGCCATCTCGGCCTGCAGGATACACGGGGAGTCGAGGCGTCCCCCGACGCGCTCTCGCTCGAGGACGCCGAGCGCGTCTTCATCCTGAAGGTCCTCGCGCGGCACAACGGCGATGTCCGCCTCGCGGCGCAGCAGCTCGGAATGAGCCGAAGCGCGCTTTATCGCCGTCTTCAGCAATATGGCGTCAGCCAGTAAGTCACACGCGGGCGGTCACGGCAAGACACGAGTACACCGCAGTCTCGAGCAGTCGGTCCTCTACCTCGTGCTGATGGCGGGCCTGCCGGCGGCGCTCGCACTCTTCGCGCTGTCTTGGAGCCAGGCCTACAGCTTCGAGGTCCGCTGGACAGTCACCACGATCGTGCTCGTCGTCTGGATCGGCTCGGCGATCGTGGCCTATCAACTGGTTCAGCGTATGTTGTTCCTGCAGGCCAACCTGCTCGGTGCGCTGCGCGAAGGCGACTACTCCATTCGCGGTACCGGCGCCAAGGCGGGCAGCGGTGTCGATCTCGTGATGCACGAGATCAACGCGCTCGGCGACACGCTGCAGCGGCAGCGAACCGAGGCGGTGGAGTCGACGAAGCTCCTGCAGAGCGTGATGGGTGCGATCGATGTCGCCGTGTTCGCCTTCGACATGGATGAACGCCTGGTGCTGGTGAATCCTGCCGGCGAGCGTCTTCTGGGTCAACCGGCGTCGGCAATCCTCGGACATCCCGCCAAGGAACTGAAGCTCGGTCAGTGCCTGGAAGGAGAGACGCCGCGGCTGCTGGATCGCCCCTTCGGTCCGGAAAGCGGCCGCCTCGAGCTGCGCCGCAGCGGCTTCCGCCGGGAAGGTAAGCCACACCAGCTCCTCGTGTTTGCAGACTTGAGTCGGGCGCTGCGCGAGCAGGAACAACAGGCCTGGCAGCGCATCGTCCGCGTGCTCTCGCACGAGATCAACAACTCGCTGACGCCGATCAAGTCGATCGCGCACTCGCTCCGGCGCATCGTCGATCGCGCCGCGGGCTTCCCGCGTCACGACGAAGTGCAACAGGGGCTGTCGCTGATCGAGGAGCGGTCGGGCGCGCTCGGCCGGTTCCTCCGCGCCTACGCGCAGCTCGCGCGGCTGCCGAAGCCCAAGCCGCGGATCATGCAGGTGTCAGAGATGGTGCACCGCGTCGTCGAGCTCGAGAAGCGGGTGCCGGTCGTCATCCATTCCTCGCCCGATCTGAGGGTCCACGCGGATTCCG
>DATLLF010000314.1:0-3260 GCA_035537955.1 Vicinamibacterales bacterium
GGCAGTGGTCGTCCGCGACGCGTACGGCATGCGCGCCGACGTCGCGCGCGCCGGCGACGAGCCGTTCATGCTCGCCCGGCAGCTGCCTGGCGCCATCGTCATCTCCTCGCCGGATCGCTACCTTGGCGGCCGGATCGCGGAGCATCATCTCGGCGCGACGGTGCATCTGCTCGACGACGGCTTCCAGCACTTTCAGCTCGATCGCGACGTGGACGTCGTTCTGGTGGGGGCGGCGGACGTGGCCGGCGCGTCGACGTTCCCGAGCGGGCGATTGCGCGAGCCGGCGGACGTGCTCGTCGCCGCCGACGCGATCGTCGCCATCGATCACTCAAGTCTGCGGGATGTGAGGCTGGCGGACGCGGAAGTGCCGATCTTTTTCGCGACTCGCATCGTGCACGACGCGGTGTTCGACCCGCCGGTATCGCTTGCCTCGCGCAACGTGCTCGCGGTGGCGGGCATCGCGGTGCCACAGCCGTTTCTCGACTCGATCCAGGCGGCAGGATGGACCGTCGTCGCAGCGAAGCTCTTTGCCGACCACCACGCCTACTCGGCGCGCGACGTCGCCGGCCTGATCGCCGCTGCCCGCGGCGCCGCAGCCGCCGCGGTGTTGACGACCGAGAAAGACTACGTGCGCCTGCTTCCGTTCCGCCCGTTCGCGCTGCCGGTCGGCCGGGTGCCGCTTACAATGGAGCCTGAACCACGCGCGGAGTTCCGCCAGTGGCTCGTCTCGTCCATTGCTTCGGCCCGCGACATCGTACTTGTCTGAACAGCGCGCATCTTTCCGTCATCGCGTCGAACACGCCGCCGTCGCCATCATCGTCGGTGTCGTGCGACTGTCGCCGATGCGCACCGTGCTCGCCGCGGGCGCGCTGCTCGGGCGCGCGTTCCACGCCTTCGATGCTGGCCATCGCCGGCTGGCGATCGAGAACCTGCAGCATGCGTTTCCGCTGCGGTCGCGCGACGAGTGCGGCGCGATCGCGCGCAGGATGTTCGAGCACTTCGGACGCCTGCTGCTGGTGCTGCTGAAATTCAGCACGCTCACCCCGCAGCAGATGATGGCGCTGGTCGAGTTCGACGGCGACGAGCGGGTCCGCGCCGCGCACCTGCAGGGCCGCGGCGTATTGCTCTTCACCGGCCATTTCGGTTTCTGGGAGATCAATGCGCTCGTGCACTCGCTCGCCATCGCGCCCATCTCGGTGCTCGCACGACCGCTCGACAATCCACTCCTGCACGAGTTGCTCGAGCACGTCCGCACATCGACTGGCAACAGCGTGATCTACCGGCGCGGCGCCATCCGGCGTGTGCTCCGGACGCTCGCGTCCAACCAGGCGGTCGCGGTGCTCATCGATCAGCATATGCTGAGCGCCGACGCGGTGTATGTCGACTTCTTCAACCGTCCTGCGGCAACGACGTCGGCGCTCGCGGCGCTGGCAATGAAGACAGGCGCCCCGGTCGTTCCCGTGTTCGCGTTGCCACTCCCGGGGGGGCGCTTCCGGATGGTTTACGAGCACCCCGTCCAGCCTCCATCCGGCGAGGGCGAGCAGGCGATCCGCGAGTTCACGCAGCGATGCACCGACGTTCTCGAAATGTACGTGCGCAGGTACCCGGATCTCTGGCTGTGGATGCATCGACGATGGCGCGACGTGCCGGTGGCCGATCGCGTCGGACCGATGTTTCCGGCCGGCAGGGTGGAAGCCGAGGTTGATGATCAGGCCTGATCCGCCGCGCCGGCTCCTTGTCCGCCTGCCGAACTGGCTCGGCGATGCGGTGATGGCGCTCCCGGCGCTCGCCGGTGTGCGTTCCACCTTTCCGGACACAGTCCTGACTGTTGCGGGCATCCCGTCCATTTCGCCAGTGTTCGAAGAGGACACAGAAGGGCGGCCGCAGCAGGTCGTCAGCCTCGATCGCGCTCGCGAGATTGCCACACTCCGCGAGGGGAATTACGATGCCGCGCTGCTGTTGACGAACTCCTTTCGCACCGCGTGGGCGGCCAAGCGCAGCGGGATTCCCAATCGCTGGGGCTATGGCGCAAGCGCTCGCGGTCCACTTCTGACACACCGCGTGTCGCGGCCGCGCCGCGAGATGCACCAGTCGGAGTACTACCTCGAGCTGGTGCGCGGTCTTGGTTTCGATGCGCCAGCGGTAACGCCGCGCATACGGGTGAGCGAAGCAACCCGGCAGCGAGCGCAGCGTGTCTACGCAGCAGCGGGTGTTGCGCACGACGCGGTAGTCATCGGCTTCGCTCCCGGCGCCGCCTACGGTCATGCCAAGCGATGGCCGCCGGATCGCGTGGCACAAGTGATCATCCGGCTCGCGCGGGAGCACCGAGCCTGTTGCGTGCTCGTCGGCGTCGCCGGCGATCGTGAGGCGGGGCGTGAGATAGAATCCACGTTGCCCCCTGACGTGCGCGTTGCCAACCTGATCGGCCGTACCGATGTCCGTCTGCTGATCGGCGTCCTCGAACGGTGCCTCGCGTTCGTGTCGAATGATTCGGGCGCGATGCACCTCGCGGCAGCAGTGGGCGTGCCCGTCACGGCGATCTTCGGCCCGACCAACGAGCGCGCGACCGCCCCGCTCGGTGACCACGACGTGATCGTTCATGACGTATTCTGCCGGCCCTGCATGCTGCGCGAGTGCCCGATCGACCATCGATGCATGAAGCGCATCAGCGCCGACGCGGTATACGGGGCCGTGTCACGCCGAATCGAACGGACCGCATGAGAGAGCGACACAGCCAGTCATCGAATGCCGCAGGACGGCTCCTCGACCTGATCGATCGCTTCGCAGGACGTCGCGTCGCCGTCTTCGGCGACCTGATCGTGGACGAATTCATCTACGGCGAGATTGCCAGAGTGTCGCGCGAAGCGCCGGTGCTGATCCTGAACTACGACTCCACCGAGATCGTGCCTGGCGGGGCGGGCAACGCGGCGAACAACGTGGCGGCGCTCGGCGGACGTCCTCTCGTCGTTGGTGTCGCCGGCCGCGACGAAGCCGGACAGCGGTTGCTCGACGCCATGAGCGGAATGAGCCTGTCCGGCGTCGCCCGTCCGGCCGGCTACCGCACGCCGACCAAGACGCGGATCCTCGCCGGCGGTGTGCACTCGGCGAAGCAGCAGGTCGTTCGCATCGATCGCGGCACGCGCCCCGCGTTTTCCGATGCCGACAGGCGCGCCATCGAGTCGCGTCTGCTCGCGGCGTGCGTCCGCGCCGACGCGTTGCTCGTCTCGGACTACGGCATGGGCCTGGTGACGCCGGCAGTC
>DATLLF010000315.1:0-5229 GCA_035537955.1 Vicinamibacterales bacterium
AGTCCGCGGCTGCAGCGGGCGACATCTATCTTGCCCTGTACGACCTGCAGGTCGGATTCGAAGCGGAAGCCGGGTATCGCCTCGCGGCTGGCCGCAAAGAGGTCCCCGATTACGCGGCGTTCACGCGGAAGTGGACCGAGACTGGTCCACCTGCAGATCCGCCCACCACGAAAGCAGGCGTGCTGTTCGTCGAAGCTCTCGCGCAGAGCGCGGAGGGAAGGGCGCCCGCAACCTACAAGGCCAGCCTTCCTTATGCCCAGGACGCCGGGCTCGCTGCGGGCCTCTACTACCTGGGCGAATCGCATGCGATGGTGCGCTTCGCATCCTTCTGCCGCGGGCTGCCGCTCACCACCACCCTGCGCGCACCGGCGCTGCGGTCGATCGAGCCGGAGCTGTCGGCGTACGAAAAGCAGGTGGTCGCCGCATACGACCGGGCGCCGGCAGGGCAGCGTCCGCAGTACGCCGGCGTGAGCGTCGCGATCAAGATCGCCCGGACGCTCGATGAGCAGAACCGCCACGAAGGCGCGCTGCTTCAGTACCTCGTGTCGCGGTTCCGTTTCGCGCTCTTCTCGACGCCTGAGCGACAGGCAGCTTCGCTCGATGAGATCAGGGCGCGGGTCGGGAGCATGAAACTTCCGGCGGATGCAGATCACAGTGTCGCGGAGTTCTTTCTCCAGCTCGCCGCGGCGACGCTCGATGCCAGGGATGGGACGCCTGGCTCCGCAATCGCGGTGCTCGACGATGTGCTGCCCGCCTATTTCGTGGTGGTGAACAAATGAATCTTTTCAGGGTCGCCATATCTCTATTCGCGCTGAGCGGGATCTTCAGCCCGCCGCCGGTCACCATCACACTCGTTCGCTGGCCGTTCACGTGAAGCATCTCCGATCCAGCAAGTTTGCTGATCAAAGAGGTCGCGTCGGAGATTGGTGACCGCGTCAAGGTTGTCACCGAGGAATATGGCAACTCCCCAACGGCGCAAAAATGGGGCGTGCGGCGATATCCGGTCGTCTTCGTCGACGACGTGCTGGTCGCCCGGCCCAAGGACTTCGGGTTCGCGGGCGAAGAGGACACGTCGAAGGGGCTGTACGTTCCGTGGCGCGAGGTCGCGAACCAGCAGCGGTTCAAGGAGGATCTCCGCCGGATGGTGGAGCTGCGCCTGAAGGGCGAGTCGGTCGCGGGCCTCGACGTCGAGGACGTTCGCACCGATGCTCCGGCGGGCGTGGATGGTCCCGCGAGCATGCCGGCAATGGATGTCACGACGATAGCGGGCTCCGTGCTGAACGCCAAAGCCCTCGAAGGCAAGGTCGTCGTCGTCGAGATGTGGGCCACCTGGTGCCCGCCCTGCCGGTCGACGATGGCGTGGCTGAATCAGGTGACGGCGAAGTATGGAGAGCGGGTGGAAGTGATTGCGGTGGCCGTAGACTCACCGGATGCCGACGTCAGACAGTTCGCTGGCGACCTGAAGGCGCGCTACCACATCGTTCAGGGCACGCCGCAGATCATCTCGCAGTTCGGTGACGTGGCGGCGGTACCGAAGCTGTTCGTGTTCGACCGAAAGGGCCGCCGCATCCAGACCTTCTACGGCGCACCGCCGGATCTGCACGAGAAGCTCGAGTCGTCGATCGTGCGCGCTCTTAAATAGCCCGCCTATCGCACGTAGAACGCGACCCGCGGAAACGCGAATTTCCCGGCGGCGGCATCGATGATGTTGATCTGGCAGGTATAGAGCCCTGCCGTGAAAGAACCCGCCGGGATCTCGAACTGGAACAGGGCGGCCTTGCGGTCCGCGGCATCGATCGCGGACCGCTCGACGGCAGGCGTCTCGTAGACCTTCACCTTGCCACGGTAGAACGCGAGACTCGTCTTCAGCTGCGGACCGCCGTCGGCCTCACCGGGTTCGTAGACCTCGTAATAGAAATACAGCTTCTGGTCGCGCGATACGACATGCGTGACGTTGGGCAGGAGCTGCACGCCGTCGCGCACCAGCGGATTCTGGTTCTTCCCGGCTCGTGTCTGCTGAAGCTGCGTGCTCAATACCACTGAACTGACCTTGACTGCCGCCTGCTTCAGTTCCGGTACTCCGACCGGCGCTTCAAAGGATCCCATTCGCCCCGTCGTGTTCTCACGGACGACGACTTTCACTGAAAACCGTCCGGGCGGCAGCGCCACGCCTGACTGGTAGAGGACCTGTTTGCCCGCGAGCGTCGTTCCGGTTGCCGGCGGGAACTTCAGTGTTTCGCGCATCCTGCTGAGCGGGCGTCCCTGCTCGTCGCTGACGATCCCGAGAACGTCTATGGAGATTTCCTCCTTGCCGGGTCCGACCGGCACGGCATAGCCGGGGACGGCAACCGAGATCGGCACGTAGTATCGATCCGCCGCCAGCCTGAAATAGCCAGCGGTGACCATCACGGGAACGTCAGTCGCCGATACCGGAGAGAACATCTGCTCCTGCAGTTGCGCTTCGCGGTCGGTGCGGTTCGTGTGCGCGAAATCCCGCTCGGCGAAATAACCCGCGCGGGCTTCCACCCGCAGCCCCTCGCGTTTCAGTCGCACCTGGATCCGCCGGAAGCGGCCATCCTTGACCGGATTCGTGCTGCTGTAGCCGAGCAGGTAATACGCGGAGATGTCGCGGCGCACCCGATCGAACGCTTCGCCGAAGTTGTTCGTGTCGGTGAAGGCGCGACCGCCGGTGTCGGCGGCGAGCGAGGTCAACGTGTCCTGTGAGGCCGCCAGTCTCGAGAACTGTTGCGCCACCCCGCGTCCGGAAAACAACGACTGTCCGCGTCCGCTGGCCTGGCGCGCGTCGCCGCCGGGCACGACCGCCTGCAGCCCGCGCGTGTCGACCGGATAGATCGAGACGTGCGCGCGGACGGCAGCATTGACCGCGGTGCGCAGCTCGATCTGATTGTCCTGTCCACTGCGTTCCATTCCGGCGGAGAAGTAGAGGATCGCCTTTTTCTGCTCGACCGGCGCGAGCGACTCGGCCAGCGTTCTCAACGCGCGCAGACGGACGTCGTTGTTGAACATGTCCATCTCGCTGGTCTCCGTGGCGGTTGCTTCGGTCGCCGCGGCGGCCGCTTCGTCGGTTGCGGCGGTGGACGCGTCGGCCGGAGGCGTCGCCGTCCCTTCCGTGGACGCAAGCTGCGCGAGCGCCGCCGCAACCTTGACCCGATCCCCGGTAAAGTCGGTCAGCACGTCCAGCGCCGTGCTCACCGTGGCCACCGCAACGAGATCGGCCGACGACATCTGTTCCGACACGAACCTGCTGGCCGAGTCGACCGCGCGCTGCACGTCTTCCGGCTGCATCGAGCTGACGTCGAAGAGGAGGACGATCAATCGATGGCCCGCGACGTCTGCCGCTGCCATCGGCTTGGGCGTGGCCGCGCTGGACGGAGCGCTCATCCGCTGCTCCACCCCTGCCAGCAGCTCCGCGGTCGTGAGCGGAGCGGCGGCCTTATCCGTGATTTCCTCGAAGGAGAGCCCGAGGATCTCCTGCGTGCGTCCGTCTTCACGGACCTCGAAGTCAGCGGCCGTCAGTCCGCGAACGATGTTCCCCTCGCGGTCGCGCACGACGACGTCCACGGAGACGAGGTCGCGTCCGCTGCGGAATGTCGTGCGGGGTTGTTGTTGTTCGGGCCGGCTGAAGCCGGCCCCTACGACGGCCCCTGCGGACACCGCAGCGAGGGCGATGGCGAGCGCGAGGGCTGCGAGGCTTCGCATGGTCAGAAGCGGAACCGCAATCCGAGCTGCATGGACCGCATCGGTCTGACCGAGACCACCTGGCCGAAGCTGGGGGAGTTGACGACCGTGTCGATCGCCGCGTAGTTGACCATGTTCAGCAGGTTGGTGGCGTTGAGGCTGACGCTGAGAACGCGTGTGCTTCGAAGGCGGATGTCGCGTGAGAACTGCGCGTCGAGCTGACGGCTGCCCGGCCCGACGATCATGTTGCGGCTCGCGGTGCCGAACGTACCCGCGGGAGGCACGGCGAAGGCGGCGGTATTGAAGAAAAGATCGATCGTCGGATCGTTCACCTGCACGGACTCACCGTTGTAGTTCGCGCGGAGCGAGTTGCTCGTCCCTCGTGCCACATCGGTTGCGGCACCCTGGACGCGGGGCGTGTAAGGCGTCCCCGACTGCCACGTGAACGACGCGGACGCGCGCCAGTTCTCGAGGATCGTCGCCCACGTGCCTCCGTTGTTGAGCCATCGCCGGTTCGGGCCGAACGGCAGCTCGAAGGACAGATCCCCGGAGGTCTGGTAGCGTCGGTCGAAACTGGAAAGGCCCCACTCCGCCGCGAGATCCCGATCATTCTGTGCGACGACCGTCTGGCCGCCCCCGATCGATGAGGCGTTGTCGCGCGATTTGGCCAGCGTGTACGAGAGACCGCCACCGAGACCGCGCACAGCACGACGGCGCACGCGAAGGCTGAGCGCGTTGAGGATCGATCCGCCCACCGACGACTGCCAGACAAACGGCTGGACGTCAGTAATGCCGATACCGTCGGGGCCGCGGTTTGGCGCGCGAACGATATCGAGACTGGTGCCGCGTGTGTGCGTATAGCTGGCGCCGACGTTCCAGACCTGGCGCAGGTCCTTCGCCACGTCTCCGTTCCATGTCTGCACCAGACCGAGGTCGTAGCTCTTGTCGACGCCGTAGTTGTTCGTGATCTCATCCCCATTCGCGGTGACGAAGGCGTTCTGGATCGTGAGCGGCGTGGCGGCAGTACCGATCTCGGTGTCGGTCACCGCAAACGGCGGCTGCGCGACCATCTGCCGGGCGATCGACGCGTACGATCCGGCGTTGTAGCTGACACCGTAGCCCCCGCGGACGAGGAGCCCGGGTCTGGCACGCCACGCGAAGCCGACGCGCGGCGCGACGTTGTTGGCATCCGCACGCAGCAGCGCCGACGGAAACGCACCGGTGAAGGGGCCGGATTGTCCCGACAGCACTGCCGCGGCAGCCGTGAAGTCTGCGGGGACGTCGAGGTTGACCATGCGACCGTTCTCTTCGAGGAACGGCCGCAGCAACTCATAGCGCAGACCGATGCTGAGGGTGAGGCTGGCGCTCTTTCGCCAATCGTCCTGGACGAAGAGGCTCATCGACCGGCCCGTCATGCGCACTTCGCCCGGGCCGTACTGGACGGTGGCCTGCTGCGGCAGCCCGAGCAGGAAGTCGGCAAAGTCGAGCCCTTCGCCTCGCGCTGCGGCCGAGCCTCCGGAGCTGTACAGG
>DATLLF010000316.1:0-4407 GCA_035537955.1 Vicinamibacterales bacterium
ACGCGTGTCGAAGAGACTTCCTCCTCGAGAATCTGCTCGACAGTACGCGGAGGATCCATGGGCACATCCACATCGACCGCGCGGATCGTCTGGCGAACGACCGACGTGAGGTTTGCCGCGCCGCCGCCGCGAACCAGCAGCACCGCGAGACGCTCGGCATGTTGCGACAGCGGAACGTAGAATTCCGGATCCGACCCGCGGAGGTCGGACCGCTTCACGCTCGCGGAAACACCGACGACGGTCAGCCATCGACCTGCCGCCGCGCCCGCGGACGGGCGGAACCGCGCGCCCACGACGTTGTCTGACGACGTCTGCCAGTAGCGCCGGACCATCTCGTCGTTCACGATCGCCACGCTCGTCGAATCTGCAACGTCCGAATCGGAGAAGGAGCGGCCGGCGAGAAGAGGAATCGCGGCGGCTTTGAAGAAGGTTGGGGACGCAGTGGTCGCTCCCGCCCAGGGCCGATCTTCCTCACGGGCCGCGGGGCGGCCTTCGATTTCAAGCGTCGCAGGCGGGGCTGCGTCGACCACCGGTACCTGCGACACCACTCCCGCCACCGCGACGCCCGGTACGACGCTCGTCGTGGCCAGGAGTTCGTCCCAGAACCGTCGACGCATCGTTTCATCGCGGTATTTCCAGGCAGGGAGCTCCACACGCGCCGTGAGCAGGTCGTGTGTGTCGAATCCGAGCGGAGCGCGAGCCATCGCGATCATCGTGCGAACCGTCAGACCCGAGACGATCAGCAATGCGAGCGCGAGCGTCAACTGTGAGACAACGAGCACCGCGCGGCCCCAGTGCGTGCCGCTGTCGTCGCTTCCGCGGATGCCGCTGCGCAGCGCCTCGTTGAGATCTCTGCGGGAACTCTGCAGGGCGGGTACTGCACTGAACAGAAGCGGAGTCAGCAGCGACAGCACGGCTGCGAAACCGAGCACGCGAACGTCGAGGGTCACCCAGCGATACACCGGTTCCGACGAAGCGGCGCGCATGCCCCACAACGCTGCATATGCCAGCGCCACACCGGCGGCGCCGCCGACCGCCCCGATCAACATGCTCTCGCTGAGTAGCTGCCGGACGATGCGCAGCCGACCCGCGCCGAGCGCGGCGCGAACGGCGATCTCCATCCGGCGCGCCGACCCGCGCACGAGCATCAGGTTCGCAAGGTTCGCGCAGGCGATGATGAGAATGAAGCCCACGGTCAGACCGAGAAGAGCGAGGATCGAGTACGTCTGCGGTCCGGTGATCGCAATCGTCGTGGAGACGGCGCGGCCGCTCCAGCCAGCGTTCGTGAGCGGGTGGTCGGCTTCGAGGCGGCGGGCGATCGCGGCGACCTCCGCGTCGACCGCCGCGAGCGTCACGCCTGGCTTGCGACGGCCGACGACACGCACCGATCGCTCGTCGCGGGGAAGCGACGGATCGATCGCAAGAGGTGTCCATACGTCGATCTCGCTGATGTTCCCGATCTCGATGTCAGGGCTGAGGACGCCGACGATCGTGGCCGGCGAGCCGTCGAGCGTAATGCGGCGACCGACCACCGACGGATCCGCACTGAGATTCGCAATCCAGTACCGATGGCTGAGCACGACCACCCGTTCGGCGCCGAGGCGGTCCTCTCCGTCGACAAACGTTCGACCCAGCACCGGGCCGACACCCCAGGTGCCGAGAAGGTTCGCACTCACGCGCATGGCGGTGAGCCGCCGCGCCTCCCCCTGGCCGGTGAGGATGTGGCTTCCCCGGGTGAACGCCGCCAGCGATTCACAGGTGGTTTGCGCACTTCGAAAGTCGAGATAGTCGGCGAGGGACAGGGCGCTCCTGTCGACGTTCCGCCGGGCATTCACGTACCAGATCCACGCCATCCCGTCCGACTTTTCGATCGGAAGCGGACGCAGCAGAAAGACGTTGGCGAAGCTGAAGATGACGGTGTTGGCCCCGATGGCCATGGCGACGATCAGAATCGAAACCGCTGCGTACGATCGCTGTTTCAGCAAGGTTCGCAGGCCGTAGCGCAAGTCTTGAAGAATCGTTCTCATCGGCGCACCTGTATCCCTGCAAGGACGGGTATCGCCGACTCGATGTTCCTGAGCCACAGAAGAAACACAGGCGACCACAGAAGAAACACAGGCAGCCACAGAAGGAACACGGGGGGACACAGCGGAAACACAGGGCGCGTCGGCGCCGGCCGCGCGGCGGAGTTTTGAGGTAAATTAGCCGGCGCTCGCCGGGTCGGACGCGCCGGCTGGACCGCGGTTCCGCCCGGTCGCCCAACAGGAGGAACACATGAAACGTGTATTCGTCGCGTTTGCTGTCGCGCTCGGGGTGATCGCTCTACCGATAATCGCAACCGCGCATAACGTCGGCCACTTCACGCTGAACGGTTCGTGCCACCAGATCGGATCCGCCAAGGAGGCGCCGCTCGTGGGACCGGATCGTACTCAGCTGGATCTCGTCCCTCAGACGGCAAACCCTCCGCGCGACGAGTACGGGACGAGCTTCGTCGGATTCGAGGGGAATACGCCGATCCTGCCCGGGCCATGCCCGGCGCCGCCGCCCTTGAGCAACGAGATCGATACTGCGGCCGTCCCCGGGTTCGCAACGGTTTCCTTCCAGTAGCCCTTATTGGCTCGGCGGGTGCTTCGTGTCCGGAGCACTCGCCTTCGTTGAGACTGTGTTCGACTGAGCGCAGAAGCCGGTATCAGAGTCATGAGCCAGGAATCGCCGCGTCTGCTTCGCGCCGCACCCTACCTCCTGTTCGCGGATCTGGGAGCGGCTGCCGCACAGTACGAACGCACGTTTGGCTTCTCCCGCGAGTACACAGGCGGCGATCCGCCGGAGTTCGTGGTCGTCAGTCGCGACTCGCTGCCGATCATGCTGCGGCGCGCTCCCGGCGGCGCGCATATCGTGCCCAACGAGCAACAGGGCGGAACCTGGGACGTGTTCTTCTGGGTGCGCGGCCTGCGCGCCTTACATGAGGAGATGGTCGCCAGAGGCGCCGTTATCGTCTACGGCCCGATAGTGCAGCCGTACGGCGTCGAGGAGTTCGCCGTGCGCGATCTCGAAGGGTACGTCCTCGGCTTCGGCGAGGCGTCCGCCAAATAGCGGCTGATCGGTGCCTGGATCGCACGAGGCCTCACGACGGGATCGCTACTTCATCGCGATCGCGGCACGCCGGATGGCAGCGGCCACTACCTGCAGCTGCTGTCGCGCGCGTGCCGAATCACCGGCATCCAGCGCTTCGGCGACCCCCGGCAGCAGTTCCGGCGCGTAGGTGTATCGGGGCGCGTAGATCTGGTGGCGATACCATGGCCGGTTTGGAATGCCCGTCGGATCGAGCAACGCCCGTTCGACCTTCAGCAGCCTCTGATTGAGGGCCTCGAACTGTTTCGCGTCCGCCGTTGCGAGCGCCGAAGCGCGCGCTGCCTCGAGCGCCTTCGCGGCGGCGTCCATCTCCACGATGGCGGAACGAAGATCCGCGAAGTCTTCCGCCTTCAGCTCGCCGCGCCGTTTCTCGACTTCCGCGGCGAACAACTGCAGCGCTTCGGAGTACGGCGTGTAGTCCAGCGGGATGACCTCGGCTTCAGC
This sequence comes from Vicinamibacterales bacterium, assembly GCA_035537955.1. Lineage (GTDB taxonomy): Bacteria > Acidobacteriota > Vicinamibacteria > Vicinamibacterales > 2-12-FULL-66-21 > JACDCA01. Next base: position 3,577 of record DATLLF010000316.1, read on the forward strand.
GAGCCGCATCGCGACAATTCCCCAGAGCTGTACGAGAGCGACGTGATACCGGAAGCCGGGATCTCCGACTTTTGCGACCCAGTTGTGGTTGTCGTAGATCGAGTGGTAGACACCGTAAGGCCCGTCGAACGATAGATCCGCGACGGGAATGCCGAGGTGGTTCAGAAACACCGTGTAATCGGAACCGCTGCCGAGACGGTTGTCGATGAGGTTTTCGCCGGAACCTGTCGGCAGCGATCCCGCCTCGCTCGGACGGCGTGCGCGCTTCGCGTCGAACACGGGGATTTTCAGCTCCGGGTCTTGAACGGTGCGCGTGACTTCCGTCAGCAACGTGTTGAGTGCGGGGACCGCAGTCGCGGCGAAGCGCGGGCCCGACGCCGCGCTGTCCACATTCAAATAGGCGATCGCGCCATCGCGCAAACGCGCGGCGTGCTGCTCACCCCATTCCGTCGACGATGTGAGCGTGAACTCCTCGGCATCCCAGCTCGCGAACACGATCGACCGGCGCGGACGCCATCCGCCCGCCTTCAGCTCGCCGAGACTGCGCGCCAGCTCCATCAGTGCGGCTGAACCGCTCGAAGGATCCACGCCGCCGTAGATCCAGGCGTCGCGATGATTGCCGACGATCACCTCACGGTCCGGTTCTTCGCCTCCGCGGATCCTGCCGGTCACGGTCCAGATGGGTCGGATCTCGTCGTCGAGCCGCACGCGCAGCCGGATCGTCGCCTCGCCGCCGAGACGATACGTAATGGGCAGCGCGCCCTTCCACTCAGCGGGCGCCGGAGGCCCACCCATCGATTCGAGGACCACCTGCGCGTCGGCGTACGACAG
>DATLLF010000317.1:0-12166 GCA_035537955.1 Vicinamibacterales bacterium
GTATTCGTGTTCTGGCGGCTCGGGTGGAAGGAACCGATGACCGTCGGACCTGGCGTTTTCACGACCACGCCATGGCCGAACGCGGGGCGCGGACGGATCACGACTCCCTTGTCGGCGAGCAGCCGCCAGGCGGCATCGAAGCCGATCTTCCCCAGTCCAACCACGACTCTGATCCGCGCCAGCGCAGCGACCTCCGCCACGAGATGCGAATGGCAGGCCAGGATTTCGTCAGGGAGTGGCTTGTTGTCAGGCGGCGCGCATCGCACGGCGGCAACGATGTAGGCGTCTCTCAAGGCGAGCCCATCGTCTGCGCGCTGAGAGGTCGTGATGTTGGCGAAGCCCGCCGCGTGCATCGCACGCATCAGAAAATCGCCGGACCCGTCGCCGGTAAACACGCGTCCGGTACGATTGGCGCCGTGAGCCGCCGGGGCGAGCCCGAGCACGAGCACCCGCGCGTTCGGATCGCCGAATCCTGGAACCGGCTTTCCCCAGTAGACGTCGTGGCGGTGTGCGGCTTTCTTTTCGGCCGCGATGCGTGCGCAGTAGGTGCGGAGGCGCTCGCAGCGTGTACAGGTGGTGATCTGGTCGTGAACCGCAGCTAGTGCGAGAACACCTGCGGCGCTGTCACCGCGAAGCGCGCGAGGCGTCACTGTGCCGCGGTGCCCTCGCGGCCGGAGGCGGCTTCGTAGGCTTCGGTCTGCTCGTGCGCGTGGTACGAACTGCGCACCAGCGGTCCCGACTCTATGTGGCCGATGCCCATCGCGAGGCCGATCCGCTTGAGGTCGGCGAACTCCGAAGGCGTGTAGTAGCGCGTCATCGGCAGGTTCGCCAGCGACGGACGCAAATACTGGCCTATCGTGACGATCTGTACTCCGACGCGGGCGAGGTCACGGAGAGTCTCGACGAGCTCATCCCACTCCTCGCCGAGGCCGACCATGAGCCCGGACTTCGTCGGGATGTGTGGCGCGTAGGCACGCGATCGCTCGAGCAGTTGCAGCGCGCGATCGTAGCGGCCTCCGGGTCGTGCGCTGCGATAGAGCCGCTGAACGGTTTCAATGTTGTGGTTCAGCACGTCTGGGCGTGCGTCGAGGACGATCCGCAACGCAGACTCATCACCCTTGAAGTCAGGGATGAGCACTTCCAGACGACACGAGGGGATGCGTGCGCGCGTCTCCGCGATGGTCTCGGCGAAATGGCCGGCGCCACAATCGGGGAGATCGTCGCGGTCTACGGACGTCACGACGACGTACGCCAGCTCCATGGCGTGGATGGCACTGGCGACCTTGCGCGGCTCGTCGGTGTCGCGGGGCTTCGGCGTCCCGTGCGTCACGTTGCAGTACCCGCAGGAGCGCGTGCACGTGTCGCCGAGGATCATGAAGGTCGCGGTGCCGTGATGCCAGCACTCGCCGATGTTCGGGCAGTTCGCTTCCTCGCAGACCGTATGCAGGCCGAGGTCGCGCATCAGGCCTTTGAGTCTGTGATAGTTCTCCGACCCCGGTGCACGCACCTTCAGCCACTCGGGCTTGCCGCCGCGCGGCATCTCATCCGTCCGCCTTTTTCGGCCGCGTATGAAGTTGAGAGGAGCGGTCTGCACCTGCAATCTCATTATACTTTGAGGGTTATGAGCAAGCTTGCGATTACCTGGCTCGGTCACGCGACGTTCGTGATCACCACGCCGGGCGGGAAGCGGATTGTCACGGATCCCTGGCTCGAAGGGAATCCGCTGTGTCCACCGGACATGAAGAAGATCGACAAGGCGGACGTCATCCTCCTCTCGCACGGCCATTTCGATCACACGGGCGACGTGATCAACGTCGCCCGCGCAACGGGCGCATCGACGCTCGCCGTGTTCGAGCTCTCACAGTGGCTGGAAAGAAAGGGCGTGAAGAACGTCATCGGGATGGGCATCGGCGGCACCGTGAAGATCGCCGGTCTCGAGATCACGATGACCTCCGCCGTGCACACGAGTTCGGTCACCGAGAACGACACGACGGTCTATCTCGGTCTTGCCGCGGGTTTCGTGGTGAAGACCGAAGACGCACGGTGCTTCTATTTCGCGGGGGACACGGCACTCTTCGGCGACATGCGTTTGATCGCGGAGCTGCACAAGCCGGAGATCGCCTTTCTGCCGATCGGCGATCACTTCACGATGGGCCCCGAAGCCGCGTCGGTTGCCGCGCGCATGCTCGGTGTGCGCCAGGTCGTCCCGATGCACTACGGGACGTTCCCCGTTTTGACGGGACGCCCCGAGGACCTGAAGCGCTTCGTGGATCCGCACGGCATCGACGTGCTGGTGTTGAAGCCGGGAGAGACGGCTACCTAACTACACCTCAAACTTCAAACTCCAAACTTCAAAAAGCACGCAAAAATTCAGTTCGTTTGAAGTGTGAAGTTTGAAAACGCTCCTCAGTACTCCGAGAAGATCCGTCTCAGCTCGTTGACATCTGACGTCTTCGTCAGCGCGAGCATCAACAGGATGCGCGCCTTCAGAGGGGCGAGGTCCTCGCCGGCGATGGAGTCGCGCCCGCCTCCGGCGATGCGGCCGCCTCCAGCGCGCGTAGTGATGACCACGGGGATGCCCTTCGACGCCGCATACTGCAGCCCTTCTCCCTGTGTTCCGCTCGTGGCGCCGGCACCGGCCGTGGCCATCACCACTCCCTTTGCCCCCGCTGCGATCGCCGATTTGATCAGATCTCCGCTCGCTCCCTGATAGGTGAGCAGCACGTCGACGCGCGGCAATTCCATCAGCGAAGACACATCGAACTCGCTGTCCGCCGTATGCCGGCGCTCCACGCGCCGGTAATACACGACGCGGTCGAGATCGACGACGCCGAGCACGCCGTAGCCGCGTGTCTGGAACGTCTGCAGGCGCAGAGCATCCGTCTTGGTCACTTCACGGGCAGCGTTGATTTCGTCGTTCATCACCACCATGACGCCGCGGCCGCGTGAAGCGGGATCCGCGGCCACTCGAAAACCCTCCAGCAGATTGGCTCCGCCTTCATAACCGAGCGTGCTCGGGTTCCGCATCGAACCGACGACGGCGACAGGCCGTGGATCACGGATGGTGAGATTCAGGAAGTACGCGAGCTCCTCCAGAGTGTCGGTGCCCGATGTCACGACCACGCCGGCAAGCTGGGGATCAGTTCTGTAGAGCTCGTTGATCCGCTTCGCCAGGTTCAACCACTGTTCGAGCGTGAGTTCCGAGCTCGCCACGTTCGTGAACTGCTCGTACTCAGGGGTGGCATAGCGTGCGAGACCTGGAACCAGGTTCACCAGCTCCCCGGCGGTGAGCCGCCCACCGGTTCGATTCGAGATGGTGCCGCCGGTCGCAACGAGCCTGACGCGTGGCGTCTGAGCATCGGTCGCAGCGGGCGCGGGCCGCTGCTCGGGTGCTTGCGCGCGAGGTTGCGGCGGCCTGGAAGGCGTTGTCTGCGGCGGCCGCGCCGAGCTGCACGAAAGGGTAGATGCGCAGAGAAGGACGACGGCAGAGACTCGAACTGGTGCGTTCATTGCGGCAGAAGTCTAACAGTAGAGAAAATGGGTGTAGTATCCGGCGGACTGGAGGTCTCCTTCATGGTTCGCAGAACGTCCTTCGCAGCCTTGCTCGCCATCCTGTTCAGCATCGTTGCCATTGGCGCGTGGCCTGGTTCGCCAGACACTTCGGCGCCCGCGGCGATGCAACAAGCGTCCAGGATGCCCGCCGCCGTCAGCGGGCCGGTCAAGCTCGCGCGGCATCCGGACTATCACGCCGGCAAGATCGCGTTCAGTTATCTAGGCGATATCTGGACGGCGGACGAGAACGGATCCGACGCTCACCGCATCACCGATCATTCGGCGCGCGATGTGTATCCGCGCTTCTCGCCTGACGGACGCTGGATCGCGTTCTCATCGAACCGCTACGGCGGCTACGACGTGTTCGTCATGCCGGCAACCGGGGGAGCACCGAGGCGTCTGACGTTCCACAGCGGGGGCGACGACGTCGTCGGGTGGACGCGTGATTCGCAGCAGGTGATCTTCCGCAGCTCGCGCGGCGACGGCGCGTTCCCGAGCGTAGCCACGCTCTACCAGATCGCCGTGACTGGTGGTCAGGAGAAGCCGTTGCCCGTCGACTGGGGCTATTCGGGGGATTACTCGCCCGACGGCAAGTCGCTGGTCTTCAACCGGCACCCGTCCACCTGGTCCCGCAAGCACTATCGCGGCAGCTACGCGGCCGACATCTGGATCGCGGATCTGGGCGCCAAGACATATCGGCAGTTGCTCGCCGATCAGCGATACAACCGGTTCTGGCCGATGTGGGGCGCCGACGACTCGATCTACTTCGTTGCGGATCCATTGCCCAACGACAGCAGTGTCAAGCCTGGCAGCCCCGAAGTGCGTCGAAGCACGAACAACATCTACAAGGTCTCCTCGCGCGGCGGCGAGCCGGTGCAGGTCACCAAGCACACGGATGGCAGCCTGTTCTGGCCGTCGATGTCCAGCGACGGCAAAGTGATCGTTTACGAGAACAACTTCGGCGTCTGGAAGCTCGATGTGGCAAGCGGCCGCAGCAACGAGATCAAGATCGACATCGTCTCTGACGAGAAGGAGAACGAAGTCGAGTACGAGACGGTGACGAACACGGTCGACGCGTTCGATCTGTCGCCGTCGAGCCGCCGGGCCGTCATCTCGACCCGAGGGCAGCTGCTGACCATCGCGACCGATCGCGGTGACATCACGCGCGTCGCACCCGATCCGATGGCTTCGCGCAACGACCAGCCGAAGTGGTCGCCCGACGGCAAGTACATCGCCTTCGTCTCGGATCGTTCTGGCCGCGACGAGGTGTGGATCAGCGACCCCGAGGGGAACACGTCGAAGAAGATCACCGATCTCGACAACGAGAAGGGGGCGCTGGTCTGGACGCCGGATTCGAAGGCGCTCTTCTACACCGCCGCCGACAAGAAGCTGTACAGCTACAGCGTCGCTGACGGGAAGACTTCAGTGGCCGCCTCGAGCGACCTCGGGCGCATCGGTTCGGTTGCCGTCTCGCCCGACAGTAAGTGGGTGATGTTCTCGAAACAGGACCGCACCCTGCGTTCGCACGTGTACATCGCGCCGATCGCGGGCGGCGAAGAACGGCACGTGACCGAGGATCGCGTCCACTACTCCGAGAGCAACGCCGTATGGACGGCCGATGGCCGCTACATCGTCTTCACGTCGACCGAGTCGACGCCGACCGGCATCGCGTCACAGGGCGGCATCAGCTCGACGACAACGTTGTGGGCGACCGCTCTGCGCGACCGCGAGCGCGATCCGGCGGATCGCGACATCGACAACGAGGCGGAAGGCCTCGCGGCGGATGCGGCGGCGAGGCAGGGCGGCGGACGCGGCGGCGCGGCCGGAACGCAGCCGCCGGTTGCCGTTCAGATCGACTTCAACGGGATGGGCCGACGCGCGCGTCAGCTCACGGTGCCGGGTAATCCCGGCTCGCCGACGCCCGCCCCCGAAGGGCACTCCGTGGCGCTCTCGGTCTCGAGTGCAGCGGCTGGTGGTGGCCGCGGCGGCGGCGGCGCCGACCCGAACGCCGGGATGTACATCATCAACGTCGAGAGCGGTCAACTTACGCGCGTGCCGCAGCCGCCGCCTGCGGCGGCGGCCGCAGCGGGTGGGCGCGGGCGCGGGCGCGGCGGTGGTGGTGGCGGATTCGGCGGCGGCGCGATGGTGTTCGCGCGCGACGGACGCACCCTTTACTTCCGTTCCGGCACCGGCCTGTATGCGGCGCCCATTGGTAACGCTGCAGCAGCGGCGACGGCGGCGGCTGGCGGTGGCGCCGGTGGCGGCGGCGGGCGCGGCGGACGCGGCGGCGGCGGAGCAGCAACGGCTACCGAACCGGCACAGACGAATCAGACGGCGCGGCAGGTGACCTACACGGCCAATCTCGAAATCGATCGCCGCGCGTTACGCGCGCAGGTCTTCAACGAGGGCTGGCGCATCATGAAGAACCGTTTCTACGACGCCAAGATGCACGGCGCCGACTGGAACGCGGCGAAGAAGGAGTACGAGCCACTGCTGCAGTACCTCACGGACACCGAGGAACTGCACACCATCATGATGATGATGATCGGCGAGCTGAACGCCTCGCACACCGGCGTCAGTGGCGGTGGTGGCGGCAACGACATCCAGCGTCCGACGACGCGTCACCCCGGCTTCGACGTGATTCCGGACGCGTCCGGGTACTACAAGGTCGGCCGCATCTACAAGGACGGTCCCGCGGATCGCGACTTCTTCAAGATCAGCGAAGGCAACTACATCATCGCTCTCGACGATCGCGAGCTGAAGACGTCGGACAACTACTGGCAGCGGTTCACGGTCGCCGCCGGGTCGAAGTTCCACTTCCTGATCAACGACAAACCCTCGAAGGAGGGCGCCTGGGAGGTGACCATCACTCCCGTCGCGGGGGGCGCGTTGACCGACCTCATGTATCGCCGGTGGGTGGACGATCGCCGCGACACGGTGACGAAGCTGAGTAACGGCGAGATCGGATACCTGCACATCCGCGCGATGGACGCCCCCTCGCTGCGGCAGTTCCAGCTGGATCTCGCCGCCAACCGCACGAAGAAGGCGCTCGTCATCGATCAGCGCTTCAACGGAGGCGGCGGCATCGACCAGGAACTGCTCGGCATCCTCGCCGGCCGGCAGTACCAGTACACGGTCGGGCGCGACCAGGGATACCAGCAGCCGCGGCCGCAGAACTTCTACGGGCCGATGGTGGTGATGCAGAACGAGCGGTCCGCGTCGGATGCGGAAATGTTCCCTGCCGGCTTCAAGGCGCTGGGGCTTGGCAAGGTGATCGGCGTGCCGACGATGGGCGCCGTGATCGGCACCGGGTCCTATACGCTGCTCGATGGGTCGACGATCCGCACGCCAGGCAGTGGTGTGTGGACCGTTACCGGCGAGAACATGGAGAACTACGGCGTGCCGCCCGACGTGTACATCGATAACACGCCGGCCGCTTTCGTCGCGGGGCACGACCTCCAGATCGAGAAGGCAGTCGAAGTTCTGAAGGCGGAGATGGCGAAGAAGACCAACACGGCTTCCTCGTCACGGTAACTCAGTGCAATGCAGGGGCCGGCTAAAGCCGGCCCCTGCGTGCAACTCTCGTAAAGGCCGGCTTCAGCCGGCCTTTTCCCTTCCGCCGACCTGAACTCTCTCCTCGATCGCCTCGATCACCTTGTCCACCTTCACGCCCGCCGTGTCGATGGTGTGATCGGCGAGCGCGTAGAGCGCCTCACGCGTCGCGAGAAGCATGCGCAGATCCGCCATCGCCTGCGGGTGATCGGCCATGGGACGGCGATCGCCCTGACGGACGACGCGATTCCAGTGGTCTTCAGGCGTGGCGCGCAACCAGATCGTGACCGCCGAGCGGCGGAGCAGCGCATAGGTGTCGGGTGCCGTAACGATCCCGCCGCCGGTCGCGAGGACCATCGCCCGCCCTTCGCTCAGGACGTTCTCGAGCACCTCGCGTTCGAGCCGACGGTAGTAGTCCTCACCGTGCAACGTGAACAGCTCGCCGAGACTCAGGTCCGCCGCTTCTTCAACACGTCGATCGAGCTCGACGAACGGCACGCGCCGCCGCTTCGCGAGACGACGGCCGATCGTGGTCTTGCCCGCGCCGCGAAGACCGAGCAGCGCGATCACCGGCCGCGCCGGTGATTCCTTGATCGTGAGCAGGATCGCTGGTGTGGTCTCGAGCGCGCGAGCCACGTCCGCGAGACGGCGAACGGAGATGTTGGCTTGGCCCGCTTCGAGTTGAACGAGGAATCTCGCCGACACACCTGAGCGGTCCGCGATCTGGCGCAGTGTCCAGCCGCGCGACTGCCGCTCGGCGCGTGCGCGCTGGCCGAGCGCGACGAGGAGCTGCTCTGACATTGCGCAATATATTACACGTCTGTCTGACGTAGTGCATTATAGTGCCTTGACACCGCGCTGACGGCGACGGTACGCTTCTTCGGATGGCAACCGCGACGAACACGACTCCCGACCGCATCTCGTTCGAAACCGCGCCCGACCGGTATCACCACTGGAAACTGGCGTTCGACGGCCCCATCGCGACGCTCTCGATGGACGTTCAGGAGGATGCCGGCCTCTCGCCCGACTACCGGCTGAAGCTGAATTCCTACGATCTCGGCGTCGACATCGAACTGGCCGATGCCATCCAGAGGATCCGCTTCGAACATCCGGAGGTCCACACCGTCGTCATCACCAGCCTGAAAGAGCGGATCTTCTGCGCGGGCGCGAACATCTTCATGCTGCGTGGTTCGACGCACGCGTGGAAGGTGAACTTCTGCAAGTTCACCAACGAGACACGGCTGGCGATCGAGGATGCGAGCGAGCGCTCGGGCATCAAGTTTCTTGCGGCGCTCAATGGCATCTGCGCGGGAGGCGGCTACGAGCTCGCGCTGGCGTGCGACGAGATCTTTCTGGTCGACGACGGGAACTCCGCGGTGAGTCTGCCCGAGACGCCGCTGCTCGGCGTGCTGCCCGGCACTGGTGGCCTCACCCGCGTCGTCGACAAGCGCAAGGTCCGCCGCGACATTGCGGATTTCTTCGGGACGACGGCTGAAGGGGTCCGCGGGAAGCGCGCCGTCGAGTGGCGGCTGGTGGATGCGGTGCATCCGAAGAGTCAGTTCGACGAGCGGGTTGCGAAGAGAGCGCGGGAGCTCGCCGCCATGTCGGATCGACCGCACGCCGGACCCGGGATCAAGCTCGGTCCGCTCAACGCGCAGGAGTCTGCGGATGGGATCACGTACTCGACGGTATCGCTGGAAATCGATCGCGTGCGGCGCGTCGCCACCCTGACAGTCACCGCCCCTGGAGCGGACGAGCCGACCGATCCCGACTCGATCGCTGTCGCCGGGGATCAGTACTGGCCGTTGCGCGCGTTCCGCGAGCTGGACGATGCGCTGCTGCGGCTGCGGATAAACGAGCCGCTCATTGGCACCGTCGTCGTGAAGACGCTGGGTGATCCTGCTGCGATGCTCGCGCTGGACGACACACTGCTGAAACACCAGGACCACTGGCTCGTGCGCGAGATCGTTCAATTCATGAAGCGCACGCTGAAGCGGATGGATCTCACCTCGCGAAGCTTCTTCGCATTGATCGAACCGGGGAACTGTTTCGCGGGCTCGCTCTTCGAGCTGGCGCTGGCGTGCGATCGTTCGTACATGCTCGACGATCCCGACCAGCCAAACACGATTGCGCTCTCGGCAATGAACAGCGGCCCGCTGCCGATGAGCAACGGGCTGACGCGGCTGCAGATCCGCTTCCTCGGCACACCCGAACGCGTCGACGAAGTCCTCGCCGAGAGAGAGCCGTTCGATGCGCAGGCAGCCATGGAGGCCGGCCTCATCTCATTTGCACCCGACGAGCTCGACTGGGACGACGAGGTGCGCCTCGCCGTCGAAGGTCGCGCGGCGTTCTCTCCAGACGCGCTGACGGGGATGGAAGCGAACCTGCGGTTTGCCGGGCCCGAGACAATGGAGACGAAGATTTTCGGCCGACTCACCGCCTGGCAGAACTGGATCTTCATTCGTCCGAACGCGGTTGGCGAGCACGGTGCGCTGACCGCGTACGGAACGCAGAAACGTCCGGAGTTTGACTTCAACAGAACGTAGGCATTTACGAGCTGACGGCCGTGTGCACGGCGGCACGACGACCTCGACGACACGACGCAGAGAAGTGTGGTTTCGTCGTGCCGTCGCGTCGTGGCGTCCTCGTGAGGACCCGTCGGGCCGTTCGGAGGCGTCGTCATGATCTCAGCTGAGAAAATCCCGAACAACGTCGGTCTTTCGAGTAACAAGCGCCTTCAGCGCGCGCTGGAGCACTGGCAGCCCAAGTACATTCAGTGGTGGCGAGACATGGGGCCGCAGGGCTTCCAGGACTATCACCAGGTATACGTGCGTACCGCAGTCAGCGTGGACCCGTCCGGCTGGGCGCATTTCGAGTATGTGAAGCTGCCCGAGTATCGATGGGGCATTTTTCTCGCCGATCCCGTGCACGACCGGCGCATCGGGTTCGGCGACTTCTTCGGTCAGCCGGTGTGGCAGGAAGTCCCCGGTGAGTTCCGCAACCAGTTGCGGCGACTGATCGTGACGCAGGGGGATACCGAACCGGCATCGGTCGAACAGCAGCGCTGGCTCGGGCAGCGCTGCCCGAGCATGTACGATCTGCGCAACCTGTTCCAGGTGAACGTCGAAGAAGGGCGACACCTCTGGGCGATGGTCTATCTGCTGCACTCCTACTTCGGCCGCGACGGGCGCGACGAGGCCGAGGACCTGCTCGCGCGTCAGAGCGGCAATCGCGACAAGCCGCGCATTCTCGACGCCTTCAACGAGCCGATCGAGAACTGGCTCGACTTCTTCATGTTCACCATGTTCACGGACCGCGACGGCAAGTCACAGCTGCTGTCGCTCTCGGAGAGCTCGCTCGATCCGCTGTCGCGGACGACGCGATTCATGCTGACAGAGGAAGCGCATCACATGTTCGTGGGCGAGACGGGCATCGCGCGAATCATCGAGCGCACCTGTCAACTGCTGAAGGATGCCGGCTTCTCAGAGGATGTCCGCAAGCTCGGCGGGATCGACATCCCCACCGTTCAGAAGTTCATCAATCTCTGGTTCAGCCTCTCACTCGACCTGCACGGCAACGAGATCTCGACCAACGCGGCCTCTTACTTCGGCAACGGACTCAAGGGACGGGCGCAGGAGGAGAAATTCGACGATCATCACGTGGGCGAGTCGTATTACGAGCTCGACGTTCCAAACGGCAATGGTCTCGAGCGTCAGCACATCCCGATGCGCTCGGCGATGAACGAGGTGCTGCGCGACTGGTACGTCGGTGACTGCGAGGCGGGGGTCGTTCGCTGGAACAAGATCTTCGAGCGCCACGGGATGTCAGAGCGCCTGCGGCTGCCCGATCGCAAGTTCAATCGCGGCATCGGCATGTTCCGACCGCTGCACTTCGAGCCGTCGGGCGCTCCCATCTCCGAGGCCGAGTGGAAGCGCCGCAGGGGTGAGTGGCTCCCGTCGCCCGCCGATCGTGAGTACCTCCTGAGCATCATGTCGCGCCCGGTCTACGAGCCGGGCAAGTTCGCCAACTACATCGCGCCCCCAATTCGCGGTGTGAACCGTATGCCCATCAACTTCGAGTACGTACGTACTGAGGCGTGAAATGGAAAATGGACTTCCATTTACCATCTGACATTTCGCCGTCCCATATGTCCGAGAAGATCGACGTCAGCGTGAACGATGGAATCACCACGATCCAGTTGAGTGATCCGCCGGCTAATACCTATTCCTATCAGATGATGTTAGAGATCGATTCGGCGGTGCTCGCCGCGCGAATGGATCCCAACGTTCACGTCATCGTCATACGCGGGGCAGGGGAGAAGTTCTTCTGTGCCGGCGCCAATATCGGGATGCTGAGGGATGCGGACCCCGAGTTCAAGTATTACTTCTGCCTGCATGCGAACGAGACGCTGAATCGCCTGGAGCAGACGCCGAAGCTGGTGATCGCCGCGCTCAACGGCCACACGGTGGGCGGAGGGCTCGAAGTCGCGATGGCGGCCGACATCCGTGTTGCGAGGAAGGACGCGGGAAAGATCGGACTGCCGGAAGTGGCGCTTGGCGTGTTGCCTGGCACCGGCGGAACGCAGCGGCTGGCGCGGCTCGTCGGCAAAGCTCGCGCAATCGAGCTGATGGCCACGGGACGTCTGATGTCCTTCGACGAAGCGCATGCGCTCGGCCTGGTGACGGAAGTGTGGGGCGACGAACAAATGCACGGACGCAGCTTCGCCGCCGCCGTTCACGAGTACGCGAAGCAATTCACGCCGCCGAACAAGGCGAGTAAAGCAGTCGGCCGCATGAAGCGCGCGGTGCAGTCAGGCGCGGAAGCTGGTTTTCTCGAGGGGCTCGCCATCGAGCGCGAGCTGCAGCAGCTCCTCTTCCAGGGAGACGACGCGAAGGAAGGCCTCGCGGCGAATCTGGAGAAGCGGAAGCCGCAGTTCACTGGCCGATAGAAACGGGTCGCGTACGGCCCGCACGACGACTCGACGCTACGACGTCGCGACGTCAAACTAAAATATGTCGTGTCGTTGTGTCGTCGCGTAAACCCGTCGAGGCGTATACATGTC
>DATLLF010000318.1:0-8632 GCA_035537955.1 Vicinamibacterales bacterium
GTCCGTATGTGTACGCGCGCCGAGCATTCGGCGATTACGCCGGCTTCGTCGTCGGCTGGACTGGGTGGCTGGGCGATACCGCCGCGCTCGCGTTCATGCCGATCGCGTTCGGAGAATTTGCGACCGCGCTCTTCGCCCCCGCCTTTTCGGGGAGCGTGACCGTCTTCGCCCTGTTGATCCTGCTCTCGCTGACGGCGTTGAACTGGATCGGCATCAGGCAGGGGAGCGGCACGCAGCAGTTGATCAGCATCGTGAAAGCGCTCGCTCTGGTCGGTTTCGTGGCGCTCTGCTTCACCGTGCCGCGTGCCGACACGACGCCGCAATCCTCGCAGTCGATTGGTCGAGCGGCGGCGGGCGCCGGCTCGCTCGCCGTCGCATTCCTGATGTCCTTCCAACTCGTGATCGGCGCTTATGGTGGCTGGAACGCAGTCATCTACTTCGCAGAGGAGGACAAGGATCCTGGCCACAACATTCCCCGCTCCCTGCACGGCGGTGTTCTGCTGGTGATCGTGATCTACGTGCTCGTCAACCTCGCGCTGCTGCATGTGCTGCCGCTGCCACAGCTCGCCGCCTCGCAGCTGCCGGCCGCCTCCGCAATGAACCTGATCTTTGGCGCGAACGGCGGCCGAATCGTGACCGCTCTCGCGCTCGTGTCCACTGTCGGTGTCGTCAACGCCGCCGTCATGTTCGTGCCACGCACGCTCTACGGACTGGGGCGCGACGGGCTGTTCACGACCAGGGCGCTCGCGGTGAATCGCGGTGGAACGCCTGTCGTCGCGCTCGCGATGGGGACGGCGGCCTCGATGATCCTGATCATCCTCGGCACGTTCGAAACGCTGATGGGCATCTATGCGTTCTTCGCCATCGCCAACAACATCGTCCTGATCTGCTCGCTCTTCGTGTTGAGACGACGCGAGCCTGACCTGCCGCGTCCGTTTCGAGCGTTCGGCTACCCTGTGGTCCCGTTTCTGCTCCTGCTCATCAGCGTGGCGTTCTTCGTCGGGTACATCGCGAGTGCGACGACCAGCAGTCTTTATGCTCTCGCGGTGCTGGCATCGAGCTATCCGATGTATCGCGCGCTCAAGGGGCACAGGGCCTAGCGTTTTTGCATGGCGTTTCGATTGACGTACCTCGCGATCGCCTCCCCCTCCTCATCGCTGATCGACACCGTGCTCGGATAGTGCATTCCCCCCCAGACGCGGCCGTCGTTACCATCCGTCCGTGCCTGTCCGATGCTGTGATACGTCCGGCTCGGTTGCCCCGCGGTCGTCAAGGTGAAGACCTGTTCGTCGTCAAAGTGCTCGAGCAGCACAGTTGCCGCTGCACCATTTTGACTAGCGTGTCCTGCGGGGTACTCAGGGTGTGACGGCGTATTCACCAGCGGCAGCCAGTCCGCATCTGCTGTCGTATCGGGATTGCCATCGGAGGCCGCCAGCGGGATGGAGGTCACGGGGCGCCAAGTCACTTCTATCGGATCGTCGCCGTAGAACCGCTTGGCACTCCAAGTAGTAACGGCGGTGTCGGCCATCGCGATGTTCAGAACGGCGAAAAGGCGGTTGGCCTTGGACATCGACAGGCAGCTGGCGGTCGCGATCTGATTGGCGGCCTGGTTCCAGTGGACGCTGGCGTTGCCTTCCCAGAAAACAGCCAGCGCCGTTTGGTCGGCTGTGCGTGTCGATCCGGTTCGGCGACCGAGCGCCTTGACCGCATTGAAATCATCGGCGTACGTCGCGCTCGTCAGGGCTCGCGGCGGCGGAGGTTGGAACTGCGTCTGGCTGACCAGGACGAACATGTCCGTATACGCCAGGCCCTGCGCACTCATCGGCCCGAAGGCGGGCGGCGTGGGACGCCATTGGCCGACTGCGCTGCCGCCGGTGAAGGCAGCGTAGCTCGCACTGAAACCGTCGTTCGCGCGCCAGGCGAGCACCGCCTGTGCGACCTCCGTTCCCCATGCGATGCCGCGCTCGCGGGCCTTGCCGCCATCCTCGCCATCGTCGCTCAGCGCCTCCAGCGACGCGGCGTAAGTGTCGTTCAGCGCGGCGAGCTGCGAAGGGAAGAGACCGGCCAGCGCGGTGTATGCGGCGGTAACCACCGCCGCCCGTCGAGAGGCGCCGCGAGGAGCGGTGGTCTGCACGAACACCGGACGGTAGCGGCGTTCGATGCCGTTGTACGCATCGAAGATCGCGGTATGAACGATGGCTCCTAGTCGTTGGCTCGAGGAGTTCGCCGTGTTCGTAGCGATGAGCGTTTCGATAAAGACACTGTTCCATTCGAGCACCTGGTTACGTTCTGTGCATGAGCTGCGGGATGCGTCGGCTCGCTCGTCGACTTCACGAACCGAACGCGCAACCGACGCGGACCGTGCCTGCGGCGGCGATGCCTGCCAGACCAGACTGCCGCTCGCCGCCATCACGACACCGAGAAGCGTTCTGTTCCAGATGTTGGTCTTCATCGCGCATTCCTCCTTGTGACTTCCGTGGTGCTCTGCATCCTTGAATGCGGGAACGCCGGAAGAAAGGTGAATACCAGCGAAATGTCTCGGGAAATCTGACCGTGGCGGGACGTGCACGACTGCGGGATGCGCCATACTACGGCGCAGGGCCGTGACAAGAGAGCCTCCGAAGCCTGCACCTGTCACCGAGCTGCTGCGGGCCTGGAGCGATGGTGATGACGATGCGCTGGAACGGCTGATGCCGCTCGTCGAAGCGGAGCTGCGACGCCTCGCTGGCGCGTACATGAGCCGTGAGCGCCGCGGACACACGCTGCAGACAACGGCCCTGATCAACGAGGCGTTCCTGCGGCTGACCGACGCTCGCAGCATCAGCTGGCAGGACCGCGCGCACTTCCTCGGCATCGCCGCGCGTCTCATGCGACGCGTGCTCGTCGATCACGCGCGGTCGCGCGGGTACCGCAAGCGCGGTGGAGACGCCCGGCGTGTCACCCTTGACGAAGAGCTCATCGCGTCGCCGGATCCCGCCCTTGATCTGGTGGCGCTCGACCGCGCATTGGACGCATTGGCGAAGACGGATCCGCGAAAGAGCAAGGTGATCGAACTCAGGTTTTTCGGCGGGTTGAGCGTCGACGAGGCTGCCCACGTGCTGCGCGTTTCTCCAGACACCGTCAAACGCGACTGGAGGCTTGCGAAACTCTGGTTACTTCGAGAGCTCGAAGGAGAGCACCCGTGACCGACGCCGATCGTCGCCGGCACATCGACGACCTGTGCGATGCTGCGCTCGATCGCGAACCGCGCGAACGCGCGGCATTCGTTACAGCGGCATGCGGTGGCGATGACGCGTTGCGCGCAGAGGTCGAGTCGCTGCTCGGGTACGCGATGAGCTCCGAACGGTTTCTCTCGACGCCTCTCGAGGCTGTGGCGGCGCACGTCTTGACGCCGGAGAGTGAACTGTCGCTCGTGGGCCGGAAGGTAGGATCGCTCGAGATTCTCGCCCTGCTCGGCGCCGGCGGTATGGGCGACGTGTATCACGCCCGCGACACCACGCTGGGCCGTGACGTCGCCATCAAAGTCGTCTCGAGCGTTTTCCTTGCCGTCCCCGAGCGGCTCGCGCGGTTCGAACGCGAAGCCCGCGTCCTCGCCACGCTCAACCATCCGCACATCGGCGCCATTTACGGGGTGGAAGAGGCCGACGGCGTTCGCGCGCTCGTGCTCGAATTGGTGGAAGGCGCGACCCTGGCCGAGCGCGTGGCGAAGGGTCCATTGCCTCTTCACGAGGCGCTGGAGATCGCGCGTCAGATCGCCGATGCGCTCGAAGCGGCGCATGAGAAGGGGGTCATCCACCGCGACGTCAAGCCTGCAAACATCAAGATCACGTCTGATGGCACGGTGAAGGTCCTCGACTTCGGCCTGGCCAAGGTCCGTGCGCTCGAGGACCCGACGATCGAAAGCCCGCCGAACGTTGCGGCCGATCACTCGAGAGAAGGCTTCGTCGCCGGCACGACGTCCTACATGAGTCCCGAGCAGGCGCGCGGCAAACCGGTCGATAAGCGGACCGACATCTGGTCGTTCGGCTGCGTGCTCTACGAGATGCTCACGGGTCGGCCGGCGTTTGCCGGCGAGACGGCCTCTGACACGATCGCGGCGATCATCGAACGCGAGCCGGACTGGAGCCGCCTTCCGCCGCAGACGAATCCGGGCATCAACCGGCTGCTCCAGCGGTGCCTCGACAAGGACCCGAAGCACCGGCTGCGCGACGTCGGAGACGCGAGACTCGAGATAGAGGAAGCCCTGAGTGCTCTGGCGGGTGGTCCGAGGGCAAACACGCGACAGCGCACTGGAGGCGCCCGACTGATCTGGCTGGCCGCCAGTGCCGCCGCCCTGCTGGTCGCTATGGCCGCAGCGCTGGAAGTGAGCCGCTCGGAGTACTTCTGGCGGAGTCCGCTCGAGGGCGCAACCGTGACCAGGCTCACGGATTCCGTGGGTGCGGAACATCACGCCGCGATCTCACGCGACGGAAAATTCGTCGTCTTTCTATCCGACCGAGACGGACCGTGGGACGCGTGGGTCAGCCAGGTGGGGACGGGTGACCTTCACAACCTCACCAACGGCACGGTCGCCGAGTTGCGAAACCCGGCGACGCGCACGCTCGGATTCTCGCCGGACGGGTCGCTCGTCACCCTGTGGAGTCGCGTGTCGGATTCCGAAGGTGGCGGCGTCGTGTATGCGGGATGGGCCGTTCCGACGCTGGGCGGCGCGCCGCGCCCGTTCCTGATAGGGATCCAGGACATTTCGGAGCTCGATTGGTCGGCCGACGGGACACGCCTGGTGCACCACCCGCCGGCTCCCGGCGATCCGTTGTTTGTCACGGATCTCGAGGAAAAATCGGCGCCGCGGCAGATCCACGTGGCACGGCAAGGCTTTCATAACCACTTCCCGCTCTGGTCGCGTGACGGTGCGTTCATCTACTTCATCCACGGCCTGCCGCTCGAGAAGAGCGACATCTGGCGCATCGGCGCGGCGGGCGGCGAGCCAGAGCGGTTGACGTACCACGACGCGCGAGTGAGCTTTCCGACATGGCTCGATGAACGGACGCTGCTGTACCTGACGACCGATGACGAGGGATACGGACCCTGGATTCATGTCATGGACGTGGCGCGCCGCACGCCCCATCGAGTGTTCGCCGGCGTGGATCCGTACACATCACTAGCGGCAAGCGAAGATGGCCGGCAACTGGTCGCTACCGTGTCACGTACGACCTCGAGCCTCTGGCGTGCGCCGATAGCGGATCACGTGGTCGAAGAATCCGGTACGACCCCGCTTGCCTTGCCGACCGCCGGCGCTCTTTCGCCGCGCGTTCAGCGCGGCTACATTGCCTATCGCGGTCGAAAAGCCGGACGCGACGGCCTCTGGAAGCTTCCAGACGGAGCCGCGCCGATCGAGCTGTGGAATGGAGCCAACGGTCGCGTTGTTGCGGGCCCTGCCATTTCCTCCGCCGGTCGCGTGGCATTCGTGGTGCGGAAGGGCGGACGGCAAAGGGTATTCGTCATTGATGCCGATGGCGCCGCACCGCGTGTCGTGGCCGAACAGCTCGATGTGCGAGGCACTCCGTCATGGTCGCCCGACGGCCAGTGGCTGGCAGTTGCAGCGGCGAATGACGACGGCATTCCAAAGCTATACAAGGTTCCTCTGAACGAAGGGCCTCCGGTACAGCTCGTCAAGGAATACTCAACCGATCCCGTCTGGGCGCCGAGTGGAGCATTCCTGATCTATTCAGGGCCCGATGTGGGGACAACATTTCCGGTGAAGGGAGTGCGGTCCGATGGTGGCCCGTTCCCGCTACGGAATCTGATCCTCACCCGAGGCGCGAGACGAATGGCACTTCTGGGAGACGACACGCTGATCGTCATGAAAGGAAACATTTCGCGTAAGGACTTCTGGTCCATCGACCTCAGGAGCGGACACGAACGCCAGATGACGAATCTGAGCCAGGGTTCGACGATCGGCGACTTCGATATCTCTCCGGACGGTCGTGAGATTTTCTTCGATCGCACACGCGAGGAGTCGGACATCGTACTCTTCCACCTGCGCGAGCGATAGCGTCCTGGATGACGCTGTCGAACGCGATCGTGCCGGACTTGCCACCGCACCCGTTCAGGAGGCTGTATTGACATGGTGAAAGGACTCGCGACGGTCATCTACCACGTGCCGGATCTCGATCGAGCCAAGGCGTGGTATGCGACGGTGTTTCAGCAGCAGCCGTACTTCGATCAGCCGTTCTATGTGGGCTTCAACATCGGCGGCTACGAGCTGGG
The DNA here is from genome assembly GCA_035537955.1 of Vicinamibacterales bacterium. GTDB lineage: Bacteria > Acidobacteriota > Vicinamibacteria > Vicinamibacterales > 2-12-FULL-66-21 > JACDCA01. The sequence continues at coordinate 6,268 of DATLLF010000318.1, forward strand.
GCTGCACCCCGATGAGTCTGGCACCAGGGCCGGAGGCGGAGGTGTCGTCGCCTACTGGCGTGTTGCCGAGATCGGCTCCGCCGTCCGGCATTTCGAGTCGTCCGGGGCTGCCGTAGCGGAGCCCGTGCAGGACGTCGGTGAGCAGATCAAGGTCGCTGCCGTTACCGATCCATTCGGCAATCTGATCGGCTTGATCGAGAATCCGCATTTCAAATTACCTGGGGCCTAGACGAAAACAACAGCAGAACCTTCAAACCCGGACCGGCGTGGATACGTCAAAGCCGGTATGCGCGAGCTTTCCTCTGATCTTCGAGACACCTGGCGTAGTCTGCGGCGCGATCGGCTGTATGCGGCGGCGGTCGTCGTGACGCTGGCGCTGACGCTCGGCGGCTCCATGGCCGTCTTCTCCATCGTCAATGGCGTGCTGCTGAGGCCCCTCGGCTACCCGGATCCACAGGCGCTCGTCTCCATCCGTGAGGTCCTGCCCGGGATCGTTGGACGCTATCCGACGCTGCCGGTCACGATGCGACACTTCGAGCTCTGGCGCGATCGCACCGAGTCGTTTCAGTCGATGGCCGCAACGGACTGGCGGACGGCGACGCTGACCGGCGCGGGCGAGGCGTCGCAGGTCGTCGTGCTGCGGACGTCAGGCACACTGTTCGAGACGCTGCAGATCCCGCTGGCGCTCGGGCGCGGGCTCACGCGCGAAGACGAGCGCCCCGAGCGTGCAGCGGTCGTCGTGATCAGCGATCAGCTCTGGCGCGAGCGACTTGGCGCGGACCCCGCAATCGCAGGACGACCGCTCACCCTGAATGGCACCCACTACACGGTCGTCGGTGTGCTCCCTCGTGCATTTGCGCTGCCCCGGCTGCAGCCGCTGTCGGAGTCGGGAACGATCGCCAACGACCTCGCCGCCATCGTGCCCTTCAGGATCAACATCGCGAACTTCGACTGGATGGGAACGTTCAACTATGGCGTCATCGCGCGGCTGAAGCCGGGCATCACCTTTCAGCAGGCGCGAGCGGAGATGGACGTCGTTCAGGGAACGGTGGCCGAGATCGTGCGTCGCGAAACACAGCAGCCGGCGGAGCTGCGCGCATGGATGGCGCCCCTCGAAGAGACCATCGTCGGACCGGTTCGACGCGGGCTCCTGCTGTTGCTGGGGGCGATTGGCGCGCTCCTCCTCATCGCATGTGCGAACCTGGCGAATCTCACGCTCACGCGGACGATCGGCCGCATGCGCGAGACGGCGATGCGTGGCGCGCTCGGGGCGAGCCGGTGGCGCCTGACTCGCTCGATCATCGTGGACCAGGTCGTTCTCGCCGCTGTGGGCGGTGCACTCGGCATCGCCGTCGCGAATGTGGCCCTGCGGGTCTTCGTGACGACGGCTCCGACGAGTCTTCCGCGCGTGCAGGACGTCACCATCGACGCGCGCGTGATCGCGTTCGGCGCAATCGTCGCGATGTTCGCGGCGCTCAGTGTTGCACTGCTGCCCGCGTGGCGGATCGGGCGGACCAATCTGGAATCGGTGCTGCGCAGCGGCGGACGTTCGAGCGATCGCGGCGCGCAGCGTGTCAGAAGCACGCTGCTGATGGCGCAGGTCGCCCTCTCCGTGACGCTGCTGGCAGTGGGAGGGCTGTTCGTCTCGAGTCTCACCCGCCTGCTCCGGGTCGACACAGGGTTCGCGCCTGAAGGCGCGGTGACGATTGAAATCGCGCCGGGCGCAGCGCGGTATCCGGATACCGCCGAGCGTGCCGCGCTCTACGATCGCATCCTCGAGCGGGTTCGTGCCCTGCCGGCCGTGACAGCCGTAGCATGGACGTCGGCGCTGCCGCTGACTGGAGAAACGTGGGTGGATGCGGTTCTCCTGCCGAACGAATCGATGTCGGTCGCCACGAAGCCGAGCGCGAATTACCGCTTCATCGGTCCCGATTACTTCCGCGCGATCGGCATGCCGGTTATTCAGGGGCGCGGCATCGAGGAGAGGGATCGCGGAACGACTGTCACAGCCGCGGTTATCTCTCAGCGCACGGCGCGAACGCTCTGGCCGCACGAGAACGCGATCGGCCGCGAATTCACGCGCGCCGATCCAGAACAGCGCTTTCAGGTGGTCGGGATTGTCGCGGATAGCCGCGTCACGGCGCTCGAGTCGGACGCGCCGTTGATGGTATACGTGCCGTACTGGTTCAACAACGAAGGGAAGTCGGTGCTCGTCGTGCGCGCGCAGGGCGATCCGCTCGCCGTCGTCCCGGCCGTCCGCAGCAGCGTCCGCGATCTCGATCCGGACGTCGCCATCGCCCGCGTCGCGCCGCTGCAGCAGGTCTTCGACGCCGCCGTGGAAGGCCGCCGCTACCAGACGACGCTC